>JANNSA010000287.1:0-6874 GCA_031402115.1 Hyphomicrobiaceae bacterium
CAATTTTTCAAATTGGCGAATTGCCTCCAGAAGATTAGCGTCTTGGAGCTGGGTGGCGAATTCGGCGATCGAGTCGGCTTTCTTGCCGCTGGAAGACATATGCGCTCCTTCCCACCAACCCTGGCATGCAATTGGAACACACGCACACTGGCTAGTCCGGAGTCTACCCAGTAGCGACTAGGTGCAACTCTGTCATCGGGGACAACGCGACTTCCGTTATTGGCCCCTAGCGGACTTCAAACTGACCCACTACCGGACGGTGATGCAAGCGGGTGCCGGCCGCCGCTCCCCCTCCGCAACGCCCGAACACGGAGCACCACCGGCGGGAGCGATACGGCCTGACGGGCCTTTTGCACCCTAGCTTTGCCCAAGCTCCTTTAGCTTGAACAGGGCTTCCAGGGCCTGGCGCGGGGTGAGTTCATTGGGGTTGAGGGCAGCCAGTGCATGTGCCAAAGGCGAAGGCTCGGCTGGTGGCGCGGGTTGGGTGGGCGTCGTTGACTTTGGCCGTGCCGCCGCGAACAGCGGCAGGTCGGCGAGCAGGTCTTTGCCGCCTTTGCCGCTATCGGCGTCCTCCAGCAGCTTTAACACTTCGCCGGCGCGCTCGATGACGGGGCGCGGCAATCCCGCCAGCCTGGCCACCTGGATGCCGTAGGAGCGGTCAGCGGCGCCGGGGATGACGCGGTGCAAAAAGATGATGCCGTCCTGCCATTCCCTGACTTCCATGGTGGCGTTGGCGACGCCGGTCAGGGTGCCAGCCAAGGCCGTCAGCTCATGAAAGTGCGTGGCGAACAGCGCCCGGCACTGGTTGACGCCGTGCAGGTATTCCAGAGTCGCCCAGGCGATCGACAGGCCGTCAAAAGTTGCCGTGCCACGGCCGATTTCGTCGAGGATTACCAGCGAGCGCGGGCTCGCCTGGTTGAGGATGCCGGCGGTCTCGACCATCTCCACCATGAAGGTCGAGCGGCCGCGCGCCAGATCGTCCGACGCGCCAACGCGGCTGAACAGCCGGTCAACGACGCCAATATGCGCCGACTTCGCCGGCACGAACGAGCCGATCTGCGCCAGGATGGCAATCAGCGCGTTCTGCCGCAGGAAGGTAGATTTGCCCGCCATGTTCGGGCCGGTGACGATCCAGATGCGGTGCTCGGCGCTCTCGTCGAAGCCGCTGGCGCTGGTATCATCGGGCAACGGCAGCGCGCCGCCAGCATTGGCGCCGGGCGCGTTCGACTTTTTGCGCCGCGAGAGTGGCTTGAGTTGCGGCTGCCCGCTGCCCAGACGGCAATCGTTCTCAATGAACGGCTGACCGTGCTCGCCCTTCAAAGCCTGTTCCACCACCGGATGCCGGCCACCGCGGATATCAAAGGCCAGGCTGTCGTCAAGCACGGGGCGGACATAACCCTGTTCGTCGGCCAGTTCAGCCAGCCCTTGCGTATGGTCCAGTTCCGCCAACGCCACCGCTGCATCGCCGATCGCTGCCTGATGCGTGGCAATGGCGGCGGCCAGCTCGGTAAACACCTCCTGCTCGATCGCCAGCGCGCGTTCCGCCGCTGCCGTGATGCGGCCTTCAGCGTCCAACAATTCCGGCGTCGCAAAGCGCATGACACTGGCCAATGTCTGCCGGTGCGTGAACGCGGTTGCCGATGCTGGGCCCGCTTCCGACTTATTCAACGGCTTGGCTTGCGCCGCTTGCTCCAACGGCTTGGCTTGCGCCGCCGGCACTTCCACGAAGTAGCCAAGCACGTTGTTATGCTTGACCTTCAGCGACTTGACGCCGGTTTCCGCGACATAGCGGCCTTGCAGGTCGGCCAGCACGTCGCGACTGCGGTCCCGCAAGGCGCGGTTGTCATCGAGGTCGGCGCGATAGCCGTCGCGGATGAAACCACCGTCGCGGCGATTGAGGGCCAAGTCATCGGCCAGCGCCGCTGTCAACCGTTCGGCTAGCCCATCAGTCTGCACCGCCAGCCGCCGCGCAAGTTCGGCGAGCGGGCGCGGCAGCCCGAGATCGCCAGCCCCCGCCGCCAGGATGTCATGGCAGTGACGAACACCCGTTAGCCCGTCGCGCACCGCTGCCAGATCGCGCGGGCCGCCGCGCGCGAAAGCGAGGCGGGCAAGCGCGCGGGCCATATCGGGCGTGCGCTTCAAGGCATCGCGCAAGGCCGCCCGCAACGGCCGGCGCTCGGCCAGAAAGCCAACGGCGTCGAGCCGCGCATTGATCAGCGCCGCGTCACGTTCGGGGCTGGACAGACGCAGCGCCAATTCGCGGGCGCCAGGTCCCGTCACCGTGCGGTCGAGCGCCGCGATCAGGCTGCCGTCGCGACCGCCGCTGGTGGTGCGCAGCAGTTCGAGATTGGCGCGCGTTGCGGCGTCGATCACCATGACGGCGTCGGCGCCCGAGCGGCGTGGCGGCCGGACCAGTGGCTTGGCGCCGATCTGTGTCAGCTCGACATAGCCGAGCAGCGCCGCGACAGCCGCCAACTCCGCCTTCGTGAAGGCGCCGAAGCCCGCAAGGTCGACGACGCCTAGCCGTTCACGCAGGGCGCGTTCGCCCGAGAGCGCATCGAAACTCGCTTTGGCGACCGGCGTGATCGCCGCGCCGGCCTGCTTGGCGAGTTCCAGCAGCCGCGGCGCGCGGGCGCTGCTGTCGAGCACCAGGAGTTCGCTCGGGTTAAGCCGGCTCAGTTCACCACCGAGATCAAGGGCACTGGTCAAGCCGACCACGAACTCGCCGGTGGAGATGTCGAGTGAGGCCAGCGCCACCTCGCCCGCTGGCTCACCACTCAGGCTGGGCGACTGCCACAGCGCCGTGAGGAAGTTGCCTCGGCCCGGCTCCAGCAGGCTGTCCTCGGTCAGCGTGCCGGGCGTCACCAGCCGCACCACATCGCGCCGCACCACCGCCTTACCGCCGCGCTTCCGGGCCTCCGCTGGATCTTCCGTCTGCTCACACACGGCAACGCGGAAGCCGCGCTTGATCAGCCGCTGCAGATACGCATCGGCAGCATGGATCGGCACGCCACACATGGCGATATCATTGCCCAGATGCTTGCCGCGCTTGGTCAGCGTGATCCCAAGCGCCTGCGACGCCACCACCGCGTCCTCGAAAAACAGCTCGTAGAAATCGCCCATCCGGTAAAACAACAGGCTGTCGGGATTGGCCGCCTTGATCTCGATGTACTGCGCCATCATCGGCGTGACGACGGCCTGTTCCGGTTCGGGCGTCACGATGCGCAAAGGCGCAGTGTCCGTGGGATCGTCCGCGTCATCAATCCCACGCTTGCCCCGCACCTCAACCTCGCCAGTTGTGCAAACACACGCAATTGCCGTGAGGCCTTCCGCCCCCTCTCCCCATTGCACCTGCGCGATGGGGAGAGGGGGCAGATCTCACCCCTTGGCGTGGCGGGCGATCGCCTCCGTGATCATGCGCTTGGCCTCATCGACATCGCCCCAATGGTCGATCTTAGTCCACTTGCCGGGCTCAAGATCTTTGTAATGGGCAAAGAAGTGCTCGATCTGCTGCAGCGTGATCTCCGGCAGGTCTTTGTAATTGCGCACCTTCTCGTAGCGCTTGGTCAGCTTGTCGGACGGCACGGCGATGATCTTCTCGTCGCCGCCCGCCTGATCCTCCATCACCAGCACACCAACTGGCCGGCAATTCATGTAGGCGCCCGGCACAATGCCGCGCGTGTTGCACACCACCACGTCGATCGGATCGCCATCGAGCGACAAAGTGTGCGGCACAAAGCCGTAATTGCCCGGATAACGCATAGGCGTGTACAGGAAGCGGTCGACGAACAGCGTGCCGGCGACCTTGTCCATCTCATACTTGATCGGCTCGCCGCCGACCGGAACTTCGATCACCACATTGATATCGTCGGGCGGATTCGTGCCGATCTTGATGGCGTCGAGGCGCATAGGCTGCTCGCTGGTTGTTGGTTGGCGAGAAATTGACCGTAAGCTTGGCCACAGCCACGCGCGCCCGGCAACAGGGAATGTGCCGTGTTAACGTCATCCCGGCGCCGACCGGGGCCTGTCCAGCACGAAATCGACTTCGACGAACCAGAAGGGCGCGCTGAAGCCGAGGCTGGCGGCGGCGCTGGGGTCGTTGAGCTGGATGAAGTTGGCGATCAGGCTTGCCTTGACGCCGAACACCGCGTCTTCCTCGAGGTAGGGGCAATCGGGTGGGAAGGCGTGCGTGGTGACGGGCTGGAAGCCATCGGCTTTGACGATGAAGTGGATGTGCGCGGCGCGGTTTGGGTGGCGGCCGGTCGATTTGAGCAATTGCCCGACCGGGCCGTCATCAGGGATCGGGTAAAAGCGCGGCTTGACTGAGCGGAACCAGTAGCGGCCCTCGGCATCGGTCTTGAACAATCCGCGCAGGTTCATGGCGGGCTGGACGCCCTTCTGCTGCACATCATAAAAGCCGTCCTGATTGGTCTGCCAGGTATCCACCAGCGCGCCAGCGATCGGCTGGCCGTCGGCATCAAGCACACGGCCGCGCACCAACAGCGCCTCGCCTTTGCCATCGAGGCAGATATTGGCGCCATTGGCATAGGCGGGCGGGTTGTTGACGTAGAACGGCCCGAGAATGGTGCTCTCCGTGACATGCTCGGAATGGCCATGATTGATGGCATCCACAAGCATGGTGACGCCCATCGTATCAGACAACAGGATGTACTCCTGCCGCCAATCGCTGCACATCTGGCCGGTCTTGGTGAGGAACTGGATCGCCTCCAGCCATTCCTCGTGCGTCGGCCGGATTTCCTTCACCGCTTGGTGCAAGTGCGTGATCAGCGACGTCATGACTTCCCGCATGCGCGGGCTGATGTCCGGTCCCATGCGCGCCAGCACCACCTCGGCGGAGGTAGCTTCCTCAAAATACGGGTACTTGGTCCATTGCCTGGCCATCAGGGTCACGCCTTTCCCAGCAATTGCGCCATCGCCCAGGCAATCACGGCCTTGCCATCCTGAGGGGCGATCGGGTGGCGGAAGCCGATATAGCCGTCGGGCCTGACCAACAGGCAGCCGGCCTCGCCGATCTCGCGGGCGCCCGCCCATTCGCCCATGTGATCCTCATAGTCGCGGCCCGGCCCAATGACGCGCGTGGCGATAGCGACGCCGGTTTCGGCCGTGAAGCTGTGCGCGGCGCTGACCCATTCCTCGCCGCCGATGCCGGTCAACAGCGCGAACTGACCCTTGCCGATCAGGTCCAATGTGGACAGCTGCTGGGACCCCGAAAACACCCAGGCATGGGGCAGCTTGGCGCCCGGCCGGCTGGTCGCCTGATGATAAAGTTCAACATCGCGCGCGAAGACTTCCACGGGCGAGGCGTCCGGCACCACGGCGCTCGACACATAGCGCTGGTTCAGCTCGACGCCGTGGCAGTTGAACTCATAGGACTTGAAGTCGATCGCCGCGCGCAGCTTGGCGCGCTGCTCGGCCGCCGCCGGATTGTTCGCCTTCAGCTGGTCCATGTTGGCGCGCATCTGCGCCGGGTCTTTGGTCGACAGCAGCCCGAGCGAGTCGAAGATGGGGCCGAATTCGCGGATCGATTGGTTGGCGCGCGTCACCACCTGTTTGGCGATGGGTGAGCGCTCGGCGTCATAAGTCTTCAGCAAAGCCGGGTCGGCCTGGCCCTTGAGTACATGCGCCAGCTTCCAGGCGAGGTTGTAGGCGTCCTGGATGGAGGTGTTGGAGCCCAGCCCATTGGACGGCGGATGCCGGTGCACGGCGTCGCCCATGCAGAACACCCGGCCGCGGCTGTTCTCCAGCGCATACATGTCGTTGACGGTCCAAACGGAAGTCGACTTGACCTTGATCGGCACGGACTGGTCGCCGATCAGATTGTGCGCGATCTGGATCGCCATCGCGTCGGTCAGCTGGGGCGGGCCAGCGGCAATGTCATAGCCCCACAGCAGCAGCCACTCGTTCCAGGGCCTGACCATGCGCACCAGCCCCATGCCGATACCGCCGACGTCGGAGCCGGGTTGCAGCACCCAATAGAGGACGCTCGGCCGGTGCGCGACATACTTGCTGAGGTCCGCCTCGATGATGACATTCATGGCGCCGGCAACGCCCATCTTGCCCTCCATCGGCAGGCTAATGTCTTCCGCTACTTTGGAGCGCCCGCCATCGGCGCCGAGCAGGTATTTGGCCCTGATCTGGTGCTCCAGTCCGGTGACATGGTCCTTGACCAAAGCCGTGACGCCGGTGTCGTCCTGCGTCAGCGACAGATATTCCCAGTTGAACATGACGCGCGCGCCACGCCGGGCTGCCGTGCCGACCAGGATCGGCTCGAGCAGATTCTGCGGGATGTCGCAAATCGTGGTCGGACTGGCCAGCGTATAGTCGGCCTTGCGCGCCGGGTGATTGCCCCAGGTCAGCAGCCGGCCCAGTTCCTCACCCGCCAGCGAGGTGCAGAACACATTATTGCCCATGATGTCCTGGGCGGCGCGCTTCTCGTTGACCTCGGCCTCGATACCGAGATCGCGGAACACCTCCATGGCGCGCTGATTGGTGATGTGGGCGCGCGGCGTCCGGCAAGTCCAGTTGAACTTGGTCACCACCAAGGGCTCGATGCCGTAGCTCGCCAGCAACGCCGCCGCCGCCGATCCGGCCGGCCCGGTGCCGACAATCAAAACGTCCGTTTCAATCATGAGTGCCTCCCCAAACATTTCCCGCCGTCAGCCAAGCAAACCCTACCGAATTCACTCTAACTCTGTCCCACCTATGCTCCTGCCCCCTCTCCCCGCGCGTTCTTCACGCGTGGGGAGTGGGTTGGGGTGTGGGGCAGCCGCTTGCGCAGCCACACATGCCATGAGCGCCGGAGCGGGAGGCAGGCAAGGTCCGTGCGGCTGCTGCCCCTCACCCCAACCCTCTC
>JANNSA010000288.1:0-4003 GCA_031402115.1 Hyphomicrobiaceae bacterium
TCGAGCGCGCGCTCGGCGACTGGCGGCGTGCTGGGTATCGCATTGACCTGATTGGTGGTTCGGCCGTTGCCGAGACCTTGCTGGCCGCTGTCCGGCCCGCCGCCTTTGCGCTCGTCAGGGCACCGGAATCCGCGCCAAGACCCGCCGGCATACTGGCGGAGCTGCGCGCCGCCGTCGCTGAACTTGGCGCCGACACGGTCGCGCTGCTTGGTTTTCTTGGTCAAGTGACCGCCGTCATCGGCACCACAATGGCACGGCCATCACGCTTCCGGCTGACCGCCTTCGTGCACCATCTGGAGCATGCTGGCTTACGCGCGCTGCCGATCGTGGCGTTGATCTGCCTGCTGATCGGAGCCGTCGTGATGCAGCAGGGCGCGGTGCAATTGCGGCCGTTCGGGGCGGAGATCTTCGCCATCAACATGCTCGCGATCCTCAGCTTGCGCGAGGTTGGCGTGTTGCTCACCGCCATCATGATCGCCGGGCGCTCGGGCTCAGCCTACACTGCCGAGATCGGCGCCATGAAGATGCGCGAAGAGATCGATGCGATGCGCACGCTCGGGCTCAATCCAATGGAAACCCTGGTACTGCCGCGGCTGCTGGCCTTACTGGTCGCCCTGCCGCTGATCACCTTCCTCGGCGCCATGATGTGCCTGGCGGGGGGCGGCATCGCGGCGGTGTTCACGCTCGACATGGACTGGCTGACCTATCTCGACCGCTTACGTGATGCCGCCACTCTCAACCATCTGTTTGTCGGCATGATCAAGACACCCTTCATCGCGCTGGCCATCGGGCTGGTTGGCTGCGTCGAGGGCCTGAAGGTAGCCGGCTCGGCTGAATCACTGGGTGCCCGCGTCACCGGCAGCGTCGTGCGCGCGATCTTCCTGGTGATCGTTATCGACGGGCTGTTTGCGATCGCCTTGGCCGGATTGGGCTACTGATATGCTGGACAGCATCACACGCCAGACGAACGATTTGACGACCGCGATCCGCGTGCGCGGTCTCTGCAAGCAGTTTGGCCAGCAGACGGTGTTCGACGGTCTCGACCTGGATGTGCACCGGAGCGAAGTGCTTGGCCTGGTCGGCGCCTCGGGCACGGGAAAATCCGTGCTGCTACGTTGTTTGACGGGGTTGGAGCCGGTTTCCGCCGGGACCATCGAAGGCTTGCATCAGGCGGCAACGGACGGGCGTGGCCATGGCCGCCGCTGGGGCATGCTGTTCCAGGACGGGGCGCTATTTGGCGGGCTGACGGTGGCGCAGAACGTCGCGCTGCCGCTGCGCGAGCATCTCGATATCCGGCCAGCGACCGCTGTCGCGTTGGCGGCCTTGAAGATCGCCCTAGTCGGACTGCCGGCCGATGCCGCGCAAAAGTACCCGGCGCAATTGTCGGGTGGCATGCGCAAGCGTGCAGGGCTGGCCCGGGCGCTCGCGCTGGAGCCCGAACTGCTGTTCCTCGACGAACCGACCGCCGGCCTCGATCCAATTGGTGCGGCCAGTTTTGACGCGCTGATCCGGAGCTTGCAGAAAACGCTGGGTCTGACCGTGCTAATGGTGACGCACGATCTCGATAGCCTGTTCGCTATCTGTGACCGGGTTGCCGTATTGGCTGACTACCGCATCGTCCGGATCGGTGTGCCCGGTGACTTGGCGGCGAATCCCGGTCATGCCTGGATCGCCGACTATTTCGGTGGCGAACGCGGGCGCGCGCGCCACGCCAACGCATAGCGCCAGGAGCAAGCATGGAAACGCGTGCTAACCATGTGCTGATCGGCGCTTTCGTGCTGGTTAGCCTGCTTGCCAGCCTCGCCTTCGTTGTCTGGAAGAGCGATGTCACCGGCAGCGGTGACCGGCGCGGCTTTGTCATTCTGTTCGATGGTTCGGTGCGCGGCCTTAACCCGGCCAGCGACGTCCTGTTCAACGGCTTACGCGTCGGCAAGGTGCGGGCATTGCGCATCTGGCCGCAAGACAGCCGCAAGGTGGAAGTGATGATCTGGATCAAGCCGGACACGCCAGTGCGCGCCAATTCGCAAGCCAGCATCGTGCAGACCGGGCTGACAGCCATGAGCGCAGTGCAGATTTCGCCGGGTACGGCCGACGTCGCTCTGGTCGAGGGCGCGCTGGCATACCCCTATAGTGCGATTGCCGCCGATCCGGGCACGGCCAGCGCCTCGCTGCTGGAAGCCGCGCCGGAACTGGTCAGCAATGCCAACGCTGCCTTCCAGCGGCTGAACGCCATCATCGCCGACAACCAGGTCTCGATCCGGGCGACGGTGACCAGTGTCGAGCGATTTGCGACCGTTCTCGATGCCAGCCGCGAGGATGTGGCTGCAATTGTCCGCAACACACGGGTTCTGAGCGATCAGTTGAGCGCCGACTGGAGCCAAGCGCGCGAGCTGATCGCTTCCACCAATGCGGCTGTCGCCCGGTTCGACGCGCTGGTAGCGCGTAACGAGAAGGCCATCGATCAGACACTCACGAACAGTGCACTGGTGAGTTCGACCTTGGCGAGCAAGAGCGAGGATATGGCGGCGACCTTGACCAATCTCAGGGTGTTGTCAGAGCAATTACAGCAGGTCTCGGGCAAGCTGGATTTAACGCTTGATGCGGCATCGGGCCTGCTCAAGGGCACCGACACGGCGTCGCTTGCAGGCGAAATGCGCAGCACCGTCGCCAGTTTCCGCGAGCTCGCCGGACGCCTGGACCGCGACCTGACTGGCGCTGACGGCCTGACCAATCAGACCAAGCGCAGCCTGAAGGAGTTCGAGCGCTTCATGCGTGAGGGCGCGAAGGCGGCTGGCAGCATGGATCGAACGCTCGAAACCATTGAGCGCAATCCGCAGAGTTTGCTGTTTGGCGGCAAGAAGGTTCCTGACTACATTCCGCAGTGAGATTCGTTTTGCGTAGGATTGCCATCTGGATGACGGGGCTACGCGGACATGCGGAGTGCGGGCAATGCGGCAGCGGCGATAGCGGCAGTAACCGTCATGCTGTCCGGCTGCGCGCTTGCCAAGCTCACGGGCGACGCTCCAGCACCCAAGACCTATGATCTGGTAGCACCGCTTGCCACTGGCATCACCGCTAAGCGCTCCACTGTCCAGATCGTCGTGGCCGAGCCGACTGCAGTACGCGCCGTCGCCGGCGACAGCATCCTGGTCAAGCCGTCAGCTGCAGCTGTCACGTATTTCGCCGACGCGCAATGGAGCGATACTTTGCCCCGATTGCTGCAGGCGCGGCTGATCGAGACGCTGGAAAGCGCCGGCAGCTTCCGCGCCGTCGGCGATGGCCGCGAGCGCATCGAGGCCGACGTGGAACTGCTCACGCAAGTCCGCGCCTTCCAGATCGAAGCCGGCACTGGCGCACGCGCCGCCCGCGTTGACCTGTTCGTCAAACTGGTCGACCCCAGAACCGGCCGCGTGCTGTCATCAGGCACGTTCGCCGAAACCGCAACAGTCGCCAGCATGGAACCTGCCGCCGGCGTCGAGGCCCTCAATCAGGCGACGCAAGCGGTGTTGCCCCAGATCGCCCAGTGGGCAGCCCGTGTTGGCAACGGCCGGCGCTAGGTCAGCGCAGCGCGTGGATTAGCGTTGCAGCGCTTGACCAAGTTCTCGCCGGCAGCGGGGCTACGCCGCAGCTACCGCACGGGTCAGGTCGCGGGCCAAGTCGTCCACAGCTTCGAGGCCAACGGAGAGCCGCACCAGCGCTTCCGAGATGCCGAGTTCCGCGCGGGCGGCGGCTGACAGTCGCTGATGTGTCGTCGTTGCTGGATGTGTGATCAGGCTCTTCGCGTCGCCAAGGTTATTGGACAGCTTGATCAATCTGAGCGCATTGAGAAAGCGGAACGTCGCCGCCTTGTCGCCCTTGATCTCGAACGCCACCATGGTGCTGCCACCAGTCATCTGGCGCTTGGCGAGATCAGCCTGCGGATGATCAGCGCGGCCGGGATAGTAAACGCGCGCGATACCCGGCGTCGCCGCCAGCCGGTCAGCCAGCACAGCCGCCGACGCCG
>JANNSA010000289.1:0-9147 GCA_031402115.1 Hyphomicrobiaceae bacterium
TACGGCGAAGGCGCCTTTCGCACCCTACTCCTCAGCGTTCTGCTTTTGATCAGGGTTCGCAGTGTCTCTCGTGCTTATCCGCAGGCCCGCGATCTTCAGTAATCCGATGCGGCGGCCTGTACTTCTACTCAGGCCGGAGCCATTCTAGCCGGATGGGTAGGCTGCAGCAATCCGGGGGCGTCGCATGTCCAGTGCCGATAATGCGGTGACACGCCGCGCGCTCATGCAGTCGGCGGCCATCGTTGTTCCAATGCTGGCGATGCCGGCGATCATCGGCCGGGCCGAGGCGCAGGTGCGTTGCGATACGCCGTTGCGGGGCGGCGAGATGCTCGGTTCGCCGGATTTTGGCACGCGTCAGCGCAAAGACATCATAGCAGGCGTCAGGCCGGTTCGTGCCGGCGGCGTCCGGCTCGACAACGAACAGCGCGGGCCGGGCAAATACATTGTGCACAATTATGGGCACGCGGGCGCAGGCATAACCCTTTCCTGGGGCTGCGCCGCCAATGTCGAGAACCGCATTCAGAGGTTGTTTGGCAACAACGGGGCGCCTCGCGCCGTCATGCCGGGCAAGTCGATCGGTATCCTCGGATCGGGCGTCTGTGGCCTGACGGTCGCGCACACATTGCGTGCCAGCTTCCCCAACACGCGGTTGGTGATCTATTCGAAGGACGCGCTCAGGGACACCACCTCATTCAAAGCTGGCGGCCAGTTTGCGCCAGCCGGCATGGACAGCATCTATCGTGGCAGGCTCAATGAGCTGCACACTTTGATGCGCGCTTCTTACGCCAAGATTCAGGAGTTCCGGACCAAGCGCACAGCCCGTGCCTATGGCATAGTCCAGCGCAATAATTACTCGTTCACGCGGCACAACTCGTACGATGTTGGCACGCCGTGCGAGGTGGTCGGCAATCCGCGCCGCGGTTTCCTGCCTTTCGAAAACCTCAAGGCGGTTTGCGGTTGGGAATACGAAACCTATCTGCAGAACCCGATGATCATGCTGCCAGCCCTGGCCGCGGAACTGCGCCGTTCGCGACGGGTGCGGTTCGAGCGCACCATGATTTCGCCGGCGAGCCTTGCGGCGCTGCATCGGGACCGGCACGACATCATCGTCAACTGCACGGGATATGGCTCGGCGTCGTTGTTCGGTGACCCGGCACTGAAGCCGGTCAAGGGGCAATTGGTGATCCTGCACAATCCCAACGCGCTGAAATACATGTTCAGCGAATCCTGCACTGTGAGGGACGCCGAGGTGTCGTACCTGTTCTGCCGGCAGGACGACATCGTGGTTGGCGGCACCTATGAAGATAACATCAACAACGACTTGCCGGTGCCCACCCGCTGCAACCTGTTCCGTGATCAGGTGCAGAACATCTTCCAGGGCAGCCCGCAGGTTTGCCTCAGGCCGGACCTGCCCCCGTCAGTCGTCAGCCGCCAGTGCCCGTCACCCGACGCGTAGCTCGGCTGGCAGATCGCGCGGCGGCACTTTGGCGGCGATGAAAGCGGGGCCAGTGGCGCGGGTGGCGTCGGCCAGCGCCGCGCGCAAAGCCGCAGGCGTGCTGACCTCGCGCGCGAAACTGACGCCCATGGCCTTGGCCAATTCGACATAATTCCAGCGGTTGAGCTTGAGATAGGGTGCGGCCTCGCAGCCTTCGCTGAAGAACGGCGGCGCGACGATCGCCAGTTCGATGCCGTAAACGCCGTTGTCGATCACCACGACAATCGCGCGCTGCTGGAAGCGGGCCATTGTCGAAAGTGCCTGGGCGATGGTCTGGAAGCCGCCATCGCCGCACACTGCCAGCGGCCGCCGGTCACTGGCGAATGCGACGCCAAGCGCTGCGCCCACCGAATGGCCGATCGATTTCCAGGCGGCGCTGCAGACAAAGCTGTTGCTGCCCTGGACCGCAAGATCAGCGGCCGGATGTGTGCTGAGCGCCGTGTCAGCGACCAGCACGAAGGCTTCTGGTCCTGCCAGCAGGGTGCGCAGCTCCGCGAACACCTGATCGTGCGTCAAGCCGGGGCCATCGGCATGGCGGCTGGCGGGGCGTGGCGCGCGCGCGACCGGCCGGCTGGCTCGCCGCCACGCCGGATTAGCCTGCCAAGCGAGCCCCTTGAGCTGAGTCAGTATTGGCGCCAGTCCGGCCGCGACGGGCGCCGTGCGGCCGGCGCGCACCTGGCCATCGACGGCGAGAACCAGCCGCTCATACGACCCGCGCACGAACCGCAGGTAATCAGAATTGAAGACGCAGCCGAGCGCCAGCACGGCGTCAGCATTCAGCATCACATCGCGGATGCCGCCGGGTGAGCGCTCGCCATCGAACACGCCGATGAAGCCGGGCGTGGTCTCCGGGATGACGCTCTTGCCGAGCAAGGTGGTGGCATAAGGCAAGCCGGTTTGCGCGACGAATTCGGCAACAGCATCGCCCAAGCCATGCCGCTGCACTTCCACGCCCAGCAGCAGCACTGGCCGGGCCGCGGCGCCCAGGCGCTGCTTGATGCCGCGCGCCAGATCACGGGCCCGGCGCACTTCACCAGCATCAGGAGCCATTATCGCGAGCGGTGCGGCCGGGCGCGGCACGCGCGCCTCCCACAGGTCCTTGCTGAGCTCCAGATAGACGGGCCGCTGCGCGGTGATGGCCACCAGGATCGCCTGATCAACAACGCCCGGCACTTCGCGCGCTGTCGCCGCCCGGCCAGCGAAAGCGGTAATCGGCCGGAACAGTTCAAGGTCCAGGTCAGCGCTGCCCGAGGAGTGCGAGAACAGCACGCCGAGTTCGCGTTGCGCCGAAAGGTTGGCAGCGCTCGGGCCGCCATTGATGACGACGACTGGGCTGCGCTCGACATAAGCGCCGGCGATAGCGTTGATCAGACTGAGCGTGCCGGGGCCGTAGGAAACGGTCACCGCAGCCAAGCCATGGATCCGCGCATAGCCGTCAGCGGCATACCCGGCCTCGATATCCGAACTGGTGACAATGGTGGCGATGGCGCCGCCCTCGGCCGCCTTGAGCAGGCCGTCGCAGGTCGCAGCCGGCACCGTGAAGAGGTGCCGGACGCCACGCTCGCTGAGCCGCGCAAGGATATAGCCAGCGGCCGTCGTCATGCCAGCGGCGGTTGCCGGCAGCCCACCGACTGGGCAGGCGGCGACAGCTGCCGTGCTGACGGCGGCCGTTGAGACAGCAGTGAACGTAGCTGCCGACAGCTTCAGGATATCGCGCCGGCTCAGGTCTGTCTGATCGTCAAGCGCCACGCCCGTCTCCCCAGCTTGGTTTGGAGATGCTAAGGGTTCTCCCTGGGCGTCGCAACACCGCAGACTGTATTCGCTCTGACAAACCAGTCAGTCGTCGATGACCAGATTGATTGACCCGGCTGCGGCCTTCCTTCCCCGTGCCATTCCGGCGCACTCGGACAGTCCTGTTTGACCACGTCGCCTAACCGGAAGTTAGCCGAGTGCGGCTAGTGTCCGTGGTGGTTGAGGGCGCCGTACGCGCCGCAACCCATGCGGCCAAGGGCCGGATGTGTGAAGGGCGTAAGGTTTAGAGGCGGCACATGGCGCTCGTAATGCGTGATCATCAGCGCGTGACTGCGGAACCGGGCAAGGACAATGCGGCGCAGGCCCATATCCAGGCTGGCACAGCAGCGCTCCGGACCGAATATCTACAGGCTCTGCGCCTGGTGGAACGGCTGCACCGGCTGTTGCTGGACGTCATCAAGGACGAGTTCGACCGCATCGGCCAGTCGGACCTCAACAGCGTGCAGGCGTTGTTGATCTACAACATTGGCGCCTCGGAGCTGACAGCGGGCGAACTGAAGTCGCGCGGTTACTATCTCGGCTCGAATGTCTCCTACAACCTGAAGAAGCTGGTGGAGATGGGTTACATCCACCACAAGCGCTCGGAGACCGACCGGCGCTCGGTGCGCGTCAGTCTGACGCCAAAGGGCAAGGAAGTCTGCAAGGTCGTGACCGACCTGTACGAGCGTCAGTTGACCTCCATTGAAGCGGTGGGCGAGATCGCCGAGCGCGACATGCGCCTGCTCAACCTGTCGCTGATGCGGCTAGAACGCTTCTGGTCCGACCAGATCCGCTTCCGGCTGTAGGGATCCGTTACCGCCAAATACTGAGCGTTACATCGCGTACGTTCTGGATCGTTAGCCCGAGTCTTGGCTTTACGACAGTCACTACAACCTGTGAATCATTTTTAAGTGCGGCTGTGCGGCGTCGTAGGGTGCGAAAGGCGTCTTCGCCGTATCGCACCAGAGGCTGGCGCTTACGGCCGTTCGTGGTGCGATACGGCCTGAAGAAGCCATTTCGCACCCTACGTTTTCGCAACCTAGGTGCGCGATAGCCTGTTGCCACAAGGCGACAGGCGGCTGCCCAAACCACCACCCGACGCTGTCGGCCGTTGTCGCCGCGGGCGGCTTGATGGACTGGTCTTGCGTATCAATAGAGGGGCGGCAAGCGGACATCCGTGTTTTCCACGTGGAAACGCCATCCCTTGATTTCGCCATCCGGCCGGGCTGTGCTAGCGTCATCTGGTTCGGAAGCCGCGAGGGAGCCGCCGGTGCCATCATCACTGCGACTGCAGACTATTGAGCGTTGGTCCCACCAGGCGGGGCGGGCTAGGCGTCCCTTGCCGGCAGGCTTGGCACTCGTGCTCGGCCTTGCCTGCTTTGTGGTTGCGCCCCCGGCTTCGGCGGCTGAAGAGGTGCTGCTCCAAGGCCCGGCAGCGGCCGCAGCGGCCCGCGCGCGCGGCAATGCCGCCAGCAGCAAAGCCGCCAGCAGCACCGTGACCACGCCGGTTGTGGCGGCCAAGCCTGCAGCAGCTGCTGCCCCCGCTGCTGCAGAGCTCAGCGGTCCAGCGGCTGCGGCACAGGCCCGGGTCAAGGCGATGCGCGGCGGCGATCCCGCCACTACGGCGAGTGTTTCGGCCATCAAGCCGATCACCAAGCCGGGGCGCCGCAAACAAGCCAAGAAGGCGCCAAAGAACTGGAAGCAGGCGCTAGCGCTGCTCAGCGCGGCACAGAAGCAGGGTGATGCACCGGATCCGGCAGCGAGTTTGGCTGATGATGCCGCAGCAGAGCCCACCGGCAAGTCCAAGCAGCAGAAGGTCGGCAAGGCCCCGAAGCCGCTGGAGCCGATCACCGATACCTGGAGCATCTTCGGCGATTCGACCGCGATTCTAGATCAACCCCTGACCGATCAGGGCCTGCCGGTGATCGCCGAGGCCAATATTGAACCTCAGAAAACGGCCATCATCAAATATACGGCGATCGTCGCGCAAGGCGGCTGGGTCGCCATTCCGCCGCTGCAGATGGAGGTTGGCACCTCGCATCCGGCGGTTGGCTTGCTGCGTAAGCGGCTGCGTGCCGAGGGCGATTTAGCCGAGGAATCCAGCTTCAACAGCGAGGACTATTTCGGCACTGACGTGGAAGCGGCGGTGCGGCGGTTTCAGGTGCGCAACGGCCTGGCGCAAACCGGTGACTTGCTCGACAAGGACCGTGCCAAGAATGGCTCACGCACCGTCACGGCGCTGAATGTGCCGGCGGCGTCGCGGCTGGCGCAATTGAAGGTCAATCTTGGCCGCATCCAAAGCGGCGTGAAGTGGGCTGGCAACCGCTATGTCGTCGCCAACCTGCCGGATCAGGAAATTCAGGCGGTCGAGAATGGCCGCGTGGTGCTGCGGCTGGCGGGTGTTGTTGGCCGGCCAGAGCGGCCCTCGCCAGCGCTGACGTCCAACATCTATGTCGTCAAGTTCAACCCGACCTGGACCATGCCGCCGACCGTGCTCAAGGAAGACTTCCTGCCGAAGGCCCGGGAGCTGCAGGCCAAGAACGTCAACCTGCTGCTGAAGGCGGGCATTGACGCCTATGATGGCACCGGGCGCAAACTTGATCCCACGAAGGTCAATTTCAACTCCGGCACCGCTGCCAATCTTCGCTACACGCAGCAACCGAGCAAAGACAATCCGCTTGGATTCGCGAAGCTGGAGTTCGCCAGCCCGGACGCCGTTTACATGCACGACACGCCGTCAGCCAAGCTGTTCGGCAAGGCCTACCGGGCCGCCAGCTCGGGCTGCATCCGCGTCGAGAACATGGAAAAGCTGGTGCGCTGGCTGCTCAAGGATACCGAAGGCTGGTCGGGACAGCGTGTCGCGCAGATGAAGCAGACCGGCGAGACTTTCGAAGCCAAGCTCTCCAAGGGTGTGCCGCTGCAATGGGTGTACATTACCGCCTGGGCCGACGCCAACGGTGTGGTCAACTTCCGCCGCGACATCTACGGCCGCGACCAGAGCGCCGGCGTTGACAAGATGGCGGCGGCGTACTGATCACCCGCGGAGCGCTGGTTTGTGACGCGGTGACGCGCCGCAACTTGGCGTGGCACCAGCTATACTCCGCTCATGATCGACTATTCCGAGCGTTTCGCTGCCGCCGTATCCCGCGTCAAGAACGAGGGCCGCTACCGCGTGTTCGCCGATATCCGGCGGCAGTGCGGTGCCTTTCCACAGGGCAGCATCCGAATTGACGGCACGGCGCGACCAATCAAGGTCTGGTGCTCCAACGATTATCTGGGCATGGGCCAGCATCCGGCCGTGCTCGCGGCGATGCATGAGGCGCTCGATTCGACCGGCGCCGGCTCAGGCGGCACACGCAATATTTCTGGCACGACGCACTACCATGTCGACCTCGAGCACGAGCTGGCGGATTTGCACGGCAAGGATGCGGCGCTGCTGTTCACCTCCGGTTACGTTGCCAACGAAGCCAGCCTCTCAACTCTGGCGCGGCTGCTGCCGGATTGCGTGATCCTGTCCGACGCCAACAACCACGCTTCCATGATCGCCGGCATCCGGGCGAGCGGCGTTGAGAAGCGCATCTGGAAGCACAACGATCTGGCCGACCTGGAACAACACCTCGCCAGTCTCGATCGCAGCACACCCAAGATCATCGCCTTTGAATCGGTCTACTCGATGGATGGCGACATCGCGCCAATCGCCGCGATCGCCGCGTTGGCAAGGGCTTATGGCGCGCTGACTTTCCTCGACGAAGTGCACGCGGTTGGCCTTTATGGCGCGCGCGGTGGCGGCATCGCCGAGCGTGATGGCGTGATGGGCGAAATCGACGTTCTCGAAGGCACCTTGGCCAAGGGTTTTGGCCTGATGGGCGGCTACATCGCGGCATCTGGCGTGATCTGTGACGCCATCCGTAGCCATGCTCCGGGCTTCATCTTCACGACATCGCTGGCACCGGTGGTTGTTGCCGGTGCGCTGGCCAGCGTTCGACACCTGAAGGCGAGCAGCGCGGAACGGACCGAGCACCAGGCCCGCGTCGCGCTGGTGAAGGCGTTGCTGACTGCGGCGCGCCTGCCGCTACTTGGCAATCCCAGCCATATCGTGCCGTTGCTGGTCGGCGATCCGGTGCGCTGCCGCGCCCTTACGGATGCGCTGATGGCTGAACATGGGCTGTATGTGCAACCGATCAACTATCCAACCGTGCCGCGCGGCGGTGAGCGGGTCCGGCTGACCCCGTCGCCTGTACACAGCACCAGCGACGTCGAGGAGCTGGTCACCGCGCTCGATCGGCAATGGCGCCGGCTCGACCTGCGCGCGGCGTAGGCTGGGCTGAGCACTTGCGAAGCCCAGCACCCACGGGGCAGTACGGCGGAACCATGCTGGGCTTCGCGAAGGGCTCTGCCCAGCCTACTTTGGCAGCGGCACGCCGGCGGCGGTTAGTGCCGCTTCCTGCCTGGCAGCGACGGTGGCGAGGCTGAAGCCCTCGATGGTTTCGTTGAACAGGCGATACCAGTTCTGGCGGGCATTCAAGTGCAGGAACACGCCGCCCAGTCCAATCGCGGCGCGATCCATGAACACAAACTCGCGCGGCACCCTGACCGGGCCTTTTTCCTTCAGGCCCTGATGCACGGTGAAGGCTTCCTTGCGGCCGTATTCGCCCGGCGTCGTGTCTTCGGCGATTGAGCGCTCGCGATCATCCAGCAGAGGCCCGTAGATGAAGCGTGCCCAGATATTCAGCAGGTCGATCAGCTCGTTGGACAAGCCCTTGAAGCCCCAGGTCTCATAGGCGTGCACGATCAGCGCCCGGTCATTGCGTTCGAGACCACGATAGAGATCAACGACACCGCCAACGAATTTCGGTGGGAAGGTGCGAATGCAGCCATAGTCCAGCAGGTTGATGCCGGCTGGCGCGCCCGCCTGTTCGAACACCGTGTAGTTGCCGAGATGCGGGTCGCCGTGGATGACGCCATGATGCGAGAACGGGAACCACCATGCCTTGAACATCGCGCGCGCGATTGCATTGCGATCCTCAAGAGGGGCCGCCTTGTAATCGGTGACGCGCCGCCCCTCCAGCCAGTGCATCGTCAGCAACCGCTTGGTCGTCAGGTCGGCCTGCACATCGGGCACGCGAACGATGTCATTTGGCCCGAAGATGGCGCGGTAAAGCGCCATGTGTTTGGCCTCCAATTGGTAATCCAGCTCCTCGCGCAGCCGCGCCGTGACCTCCTCGAGGATCTCGGCCGTATCGACCGCCGGGTTCATGCGCCGGTGGATGGCGAAGATGACGCCGAGCTGCGTCACGTCAGCTTCCACGGCCGATTGCATATCGGGGTATTGCAGCTTGCAGGCCAACGCCGTGCCGTCGTGATCGGTCGCCTTGTGGACTTGGCCAAGCGACGCCGAAGCCGCCGCCACTTGTTCGAAATTGGCGAACCGCGCCTGCCAGTCCGGTCCCAGCTCGGCCGCCATGCGCCGCTTGACGAAGGCCCAGCCCATCGCTGGCGCCTGGCTTTGCAACTGCGACAGCTCGGCGGCATATTCCGCCGGCAAGGCCTCCGGAATGCTGGAAAGCAGCTGCGCCACTTTCATGATCGGGCCCTTCAGCCCGCCGAGTGCCGCCGCCAGCTCGGATGCGTTCTGGCTCTTGTCGAGATCCATGCCGAACAGCCGGGCGCCAGCCATGCGCGCCGCGACGCCGCCGACATTGGCACCAACGCGCATGTAGCGGGCGGCACGCGCACTTAAGCGGCTCTGCTCGGAGTCAAACGGATCGGCCAAGGCGGTCTCCTCGAGGGGCACCGATACTGACGCCCCTCAGGATATAGGCGCGGCGACTGCACTGGCCAATCGCCACCGGCAGTCTAGG
>JANNSA010000290.1:0-1552 GCA_031402115.1 Hyphomicrobiaceae bacterium
GGCTGTCTTGCCCGGACTTTCAGCCTAAGCCCAGCCGAGCCGTTGCATTATCGCGCGCCCCATCACCCAGTCAATCGGCAAAAGCCCGGCGGTAAAGCGCATCGGCGCTTGATTGAGCGCGCCAGAAAATCGCCCCGGCGCCATGGCTTGGATGACGCCCGTGTAGCCCGGCCACGTCAGCGTCACATACGGTCCCACATCACCTGCGACGCGCGCTGCCATCACGTTGCGGCCCAGACCCTGCGTGCGCCAATCCAACACGCGAACCAAGCGTGCCGATTGCCCGTCGGGTGCTGGCTTGACGATGCAGGTGCAGGCCCACTCATAATTGACCGACAGGAAATACGTTCCCGGACGGCCAAGGCGGCGCGCGATTGCGTCGATCTCGGCTAGATGCTCATTGTCCCACTTGGCGAGCCATTGCCGCGAGATAGCATCGAGCATCCGCAGCGCGCGCAGCGGAACCCGCCGTGTTGCAGCATCAAACAGGGCATGAGCGCGCGGTTCGTCGGCGAGCAGCGTTTCCCAAGGGAACGCAGCGCTGGTGTTGAGGACTGGAATGCGCGGCAACGTCAATAGTGACCCGGTTGGTCCATCGCTTGCCGCTCGCCGTGTGCTCAAGAATTGCGGAAGATCGCCTGCTGCCGTTCCGTCCATTGCGCCGTCCAGTTTGCTATTTATTGTCATTGGCAGTCATGACACATGGCCAATTGACATTTTCAGGGCAAAGCCGGATAAGGCTGCCAGCGGGGCGACCAACAGGTTTCCCCGACCACAGCGCTATTTGAGGCCTGCGGTTTGGCATTATGTGCCGATCCGCTCAAAGTTCGTACGCAGCTTCGATTGCAATGCGACGCCAAAGGATGCGGTAACATTTCGAGGGAACGTGTCGGGACCCGGCGCGACCAACGGAAGTATTTAAGGATTTGAAATATGTACGCTGTCATCAAGACAGGGGGCAAGCAATACCGCGTCGCCCAAGACGACCTGCTCGAAATCGAACGGCTCCCCGGCGATAAGGGCGTGAACATCGAATTCAACGAAGTGCTGATGATCGGCGGCGACGCCGGTTCCAAAATTGGCGCTCCCCACGTGGCTGGGGCCAAAGTCATGGCCGAACTCGTCGAACAGACGCGCGGACCTAAGCTGATTGCCTTCAAGAAGCGGCGCCGCAAGAATTCGCGCCGTAAAAAAGGCCATCGCCAAGATCTGACGCTCGTTCGCATCACCAGCATCATCGGCGCCTAAGCGGCAGCCCTAACCCCATAAAGGAGCCAACGTCATGGCACAAAAGAAAGCTGGCGGTTCTACCAAGAACGGTCGCGACAGCCACTCACAGCGCCTCGGCATCAAGAAGTATGGCAGCGAGCATGTCATTCCCGGCAACATCATTTGCCGCCAACGTGGCACCGAATGGCACCCCGGCAAGGGCGTCGGCATGGGCGTTGATCATACGATCTTTGCCGTCGTCGAAGGCCATGTCGAGTTCAAGCACAAAGCCAACGGCCGCATTTATATCAACGTTCTCCCCCTCGTGGCCGAGGCCGCTGAG
>JANNSA010000291.1:0-7997 GCA_031402115.1 Hyphomicrobiaceae bacterium
CACTTATGCGCCCACCGGTCGTGCCGCGCTGCGGGACCGTGCTAGCGCATAAGTGCCTGACCCCGGTTTTCTGCGCGACGCCGCAGCGGTGGCACGCTCCGGGGTGGCTTGCTATGGTGGCGGCTGGAAGACGGGATGTACCCGTCCTCGCGCCGTGCTTAAGCGGCAGCTCGATCGTGGATAACCGCCGCCCATGAACCGTGACGCCCTTGACGCCCTGATCGCCACTTATCGCCTGCATCCCGAGCCTGCGCTGCTGGCACTGATCCTTGCTGCTGGCGATGCCGCTGCCGTGCTGCCGCTGCTGGCGACGCTGGATGACCAAGCACTGGCTGATCCGGTCATGCGGCGCAAGGCCGGTGCGCTGGCCTTGGCGGGCCGCGATCATACGCTAGCGCGCACTCTGGCAGAGGCTGGCCGCGAGCCGGAGGATCAGATGCTGCTGGCGCGTGTGGCACTGGCCGAGGGCGACAGCGTCATCGCCGGCGTTGCCTATCGCCGCGCGATCACTGCCAACCCGACCCTGGAAGATGTTGATTTGGCAGCGGCGATCGCGCTCGGCGCGGATGCGTCGCCGACTGGCGATCCTGAAAAGCTGACCAATGTCGTGTCGTTCTCCGGCCGGCGCACCGAGCGCGGCGGCACGGCCCCACACTCCTTGGCGCCGACGCCCCTGGAAGCCGCCACCCGCGTCACCTTCGCCGATGTCGGTGGCCTGGAGGATGCCAAGAACCAGATCCGGCGGCGCATCATCACGCCATTCCTGAAGCCTTCGCTGTTTGAGAAGTTCCGGCGCAAGGCCGGTGGCGGCGTCATGTTGTATGGTCCGCCGGGCTGCGGCAAGACGCTGCTGGCACGCGCTACGGCGGGCGAATGCCGGGCGCGGTTCTTTTCCGTGCACATCGCCGAGATCCTCGACATGTATGTCGGCCAGTCGGAGAAGCGCTTGGCCGCTGCCTTCGAGGAAGCCCGCCGCGAGACGCCAACGGTGCTGTTCTTTGACGAGATCGAGGCGCTGGCGGCGCGCCGGCGCTACGGCAGCAACGATGCTTCGGCCAGCCTGGTATCCACTTTCCTGTCCGAACTCGATGGCTTCCAGCAGAACAATGAGGGTGTGCTGATCCTGGCCGCCACCAACGTGCCGTGGGCAGTCGACGCCGCGTTCCGGCGGCCCGGCCGCTTCGATCGCGTGCAGTTCGTGCCACCACCGGATCGCGCGGCGCGGGCCGACATCCTGACGGCGCTGCTGGCGGGCCTGCCCGGTGCGAACGCCCTTGATCTGGCGGCGCTGGCCGATCGCACCAGTGGTTTCTCCGGCGCCGACCTGAAGAACCTCGTGGAAACTGCGTCGGATCTCGCCATCGAGACCAGTCTGGCCGAGCAGACGCAAGGCGCGCTGTCCGATGCCGTGCTGGCCCAGTCGCTGAAAGAGGTCAAGCCAACCACGCTGGAATGGCTGACGACGGCGCGCAATTATGCCAAATACTCCAATACGGCTGGCCAATATGACGACGTGCTGACGTTCCTCGACAAGCATGGCCGGTAGCCGGGCCCAAGTAGCCGGACCCAAGTAGCCGGACCCAAGGCTTGGTCCCCAGCAGCGTTTGAGTACACCGACCGTCATGACCAGACCGCCCGCCCGCTACGCGATCATTGATGAACCTGGCGGCAGCCCGTTGCAGCGGCTGGCGATGGCGCCGCTGCTGCCGTTCATTGCCTATATGCTGTTCATGCCCGTTGGCGCGGCGCTGTTCGTCGTCAACGCCCTGGCCCTCCGGGCCCGCACGATGTTCTGGGAGATCAGCTTTGCCGTTCTTGGCGCCGCACTGTGGGCGCGGACGCTGTTGGTCGAGCCGGGGCTCAACGTGCTGCTCGGAGCTGGCGTAATCAGCGCCGCCGATCTCAACACATGGGGCTTTGGCATCAAATACGCGATGCTCATCCCGCTCGCGATCAGCCTGTGGTGCGGCTACAAGATTTTCCTCTGGCAATCGGCGTCGCATGAGGTGCTGACCTATTTCGACCGCGCCAACGCGCGCCAAGGTGACACGCCTGGGGATCGGCGTTGAGCCTGGATGGCGAATGGCGCATCGAGCGCGCTGCCAGTGCCCTCAGCCATGGCGACACGACCGGCGCCATTGACCATCTGCGCTCAGCGCTCGGCGACAATCCGGAGAATGCCCGGGCCCACGCGCTGCTCGCCTTTGCTTTGCTCAGCAGCCGCCGCCGTCATGCCGCCCGCCACGAGGCGGCATTGGCCGTGGCCTGCGATCCGGAACTCGGGCTGGGGCATCGCGTACGCGGCTATGTGGCGCTCGCCGAGAACGACCTCGGCGCCGCCAGCACCGCCTTCCACGAAGCGCTGGCGCTGGAGCCGCTCGACGAACAGAACCTGCTCGGCATGGCGCGCTGCCATCTGGCTAGCCGCAAATTTCCCGACGCCATGCGGCAGATCGAGCGCGTGCTGGAACTCGATGCCAACTCCGGTGACGCCTTGGAAGTCAAGGCGCGCCTGGAACTGATGCAAGGGTCCTTGGCGGCGGCTGAGGACTCAGCCCAGCGGGCGCTGGCGCTCGACCCCGAAAGTCCCGAGGCGCTGACATTGCTTGGCAGCGTGCGCTTGCGCTCGGGCGATACGCAGGCCGCGCGCGATCTGGCGCTGTGGGCTTTGCAGGTCGACCCGAGCGACGACAGCGCCTTGCGATTGATGAGTGACATCAAGGCGCGCGAGAGCTGGCTGCTCGGCGCCTGGTGGCGGCTGATGACCTGGCTGTCGCGGCTCGGCAGTGAACGTGCCGTGCTGGTGCTGACGATGCTCTATGTCGTGCACCAGGCGATTCAGCTGGTGTTGCGCGATTTCGACTGGGATAGCGCCGCAATCGGCTTCAGCCTGCTGTGGCTGGTGTTCTGCGCTTACACCTGGGGCGCCGGTTCCATCCAGCAACGCATGGTCACCAAAGAACTCGAACAGGTCAGATTGAAGCCAGGGTTCTGAGTAGGGGCGTGCTGCGGCGCGCCCCTACTGGTCGCCGCGGCCGGTCAGGCGGATGCGGTCGCGGGCGGCGTAGCGATCGAGCACGGTACGGGCGCGCACCAGGGTGGCGTCGGCCATTACCGCCTGGCCCTCGCTGGAGGGGTGGAAGGCGCCGGAATAGGTGCTCGCCAGCACGAGCTGGAAATACTCCCATTGCTGCAGACTCATGACGGTTTTTACGATGTTGGTGGCGATGTGATAATTGCCGGTCATGTAGGCGTCGTTGGGCGTCCGGAACCAGCGCTGACGCGACGTGTAGGCTTGAAAGTCGCCGGGATTGAATGGCTGCCAGCCGCCGGCGGTCTTACGCGGGATACGCGTCTCATCGCCGAGATTGATAGCGGTGCCGTCCAGCCCTGAGCAGATGCCGTGGCCGGCAAATTCCGGCCGGTGCCGTTCGACAAACGACCACGAGAACTCTTTCGCGACCCGGCGCATCATGGTATTCAGCCGCTCAGAAGCCTTCTCGCCAGCGGCGGCTTTGGTTTGGCTGAGCTGAAACTCCGGAAACACGTTCATACCGGTCTGGCCATCAGGACAGACGCCGCCACTGGTGTCCTGCACCGCCATCATCGGATAGGCCGTCAAAATGATGCGGTCGGACTCGGTCCACGGCATTTGCAGATGTAGATGGATGGCGCGGTTGAGCGCCTTGTAACGCAGTTCGAGATTGGGGATGGCGGCGATCAGTTCCTCGGCCGTCTGCACCTGCCCCATCCAGCCACTGAGCGCCCGCAGCGTCCCTTCATTGGCCAGGATCGTGTTGGCGACCAGCCGCGCGAAGCCAACATCATTACCGCCGACCGACAACAGCAGCAGGTCGATCCGCCGCGCTTTGCCACGCGGGCACGTGGCCAGGGTGATGTTCTCCAAATCGGGCAGCTTGCCGTTCAGCGAATACGTGTTCTGGTAGCTCTTTTCCGGCGCTTCCGTACGACCGCACTGTGCCCGCGCTACAGCGCTGATCTGCGGCTTGTCGGGCTGATCCGGCGCCCACTCGGTGCCCTTGTAGCGCAGCAGCAGGCCGGCGGTGACCTCGGCCCCGGCGCAAGCGAAGCTGACAAACGTCACCGCCCGGTGCGGGTTCTCGACCGCCAGCTGCAGGGCGACGCGGGCCTGATACGAGTAAAGCGAGCGGTGGCAGGCCTGGCTCATCCAGCGTGGGCCGGCGTCGAGGAACTTACCGTCGCCGATGTCCTGCCAATCGCCGGTCCGCGCCGGATAGCCGTCGAGGGCCGAGCCATCGGGGGCGCTGCCATAACTCACGTCGCGGGTCCGCGAGAACTCCGTTGGCCGGTCGGGATTGCCTTCCCCGGCGGCAAAAGAATCGCCCATCCCGGCAATGAACACGTCTTGCACGGCAATGTCCGTCTCAACAATCGCATCGGGTGCTCCGGACTTCTGCACCGTGACGCGCGCGCCCTTGGGGTAGGGGATGCTCAAGTCAACCGCCTCGGCGCATGGTTCGAGAAACGTGCGCGCCTCACTGGCCTCGCCGTAGGGCGTGACCACCCAGGTACAAACGTCCTGTGACAGGTCACGGCCGCCGAGCCTGGCGACAATGATGTGTTCGGCCGGATTGATGTAGTCCTCGCCATCCGGGCACGGACCATAGCGGTTGCGTTCGGGCCGCCAGCAGGTGTTGGCGACCATGTCGCGTGCCCAGCCGTTGCGGTAGATCTGCATCAGGCGGCGCTCTGCCGACAGGATCGGTTCGAGCTTTTCAGCCGCAGTCAGCTGCTCATGGACATCGCGATGCACGCCGGTGTCCTTGGGGTCGCTGAACAACCGGAACGGGTTCTTGACGCGCCATTCTATGGTCGCGGGCGGCCCTTGCGGGCTTGCCCATGGCAACACCTCACCGCGAGCCGGCGGCTCGCCCAACACGGTGCTGCCGGGCGGTGGAAACTGCAATATCGGATCAATCAGTGCCGGGCTGGCCGGAGCTGGCTCTGCCGGTGCGCCTGCAGCCGGCGGCTGGGCATCGACGGGCGGCATCGGTTCAGAGACGATATCCTGGGAACGGGCTGGCTGTGCCGCAACGAGCCAGCACGGAACGAGCGCGCACAGCGTCAGCGCCATGAACAATGTGCCAGTCCGGGCGATCCGCATCGACGCTCCCAAATGCTGCTCGCCCGGCTATCGCGTGCGGATCAGCGAACCGCCTGCCTGTCCCGTCCGTCAACCTAATAGTAAGCACAATCAGCCGAATCGGCCGAAACTGTGCGCGGCCAGCAATCGCGTCAAACGGCCCAGCGGCGGGATCGGGTGCTGTTCGCGCAACGGATCGCGGCTCTGGCGCACCAATTGCAGATAAAGCGGCGCCAGTATGGCCGGCAACAATGCCGTGCGAGCTGGCTTCGGCAAGTTGCCAAGGCCTGCAGCGATGCGCCGGTGCGCCGCCGCTGCCTCGCCGGCGAGCCGGGCGACGCCCGTCACCAGTGCCGCATGCACGGGCGCTACGTCGAGGCTGACAGACAGGGTTTCCGGCGTCACCCCAGCGCCGGCCGTTAGCGTCGCAGGCAAAGGCATGTCGCCGCGCGCCAGATCAGCGGGCAACCGGTGCAGCAGGCGCGCCAGCCCATAGGCGGTGCCACCATCCAACGCCGCCTGTTCGAGCCCGGCACTGGAACTGGCGCCGGTGATCCGCGCTGCCAGCAGAAACCCGGCCGTCTCGGACTTGGCTAAGTGTCCGCGCAGCGCCGCATCATCGGTGAACGGCTGATCGTTGAGGTTGTTCGCGGCAGCGTCAAGCATGCCAAATACCAGGCTGACAGGCAGATCATAACGCTTGATGGCAAATCCAAACGGATCGGCGATCGGATGTCCGGTTGGCTTGTCCGGATCAAACCCGCCTAGCGCATCGCGCCACCATTGCAGGCGAAACAGGCTGTGCTCCGGGTTGGTCGCCAACACCGGGATCTGGTTGATTTCACCGATCATGGCGGCCAAAGCCATCAGGTCATCGCGCACGGACGCCGGCGCCAGCAGCGCCGCCAGATAGCGGTCAAACTCCAGACGGCGCGCAGCATCGAGTACGGCGGGGGACGCGGCCATCAGATGTGCCTCATGCCGCCGCTTGCAGCGCGTGTGCGATGACCTTGCGCATAACGGTTGGCAAGGCCTGGCCGGCCAGTGCGCTGCGGTGCACCCAGCGGCAATCCGCGGTCCGTGCCCACAATGTCAGGTCAGCGCGGGCCGGCACCAAGGCCCGCAAGACATTGAGCTCCAGCCGGAAATGCGTGAACACGTGCACGATGCCGCCAGGCACCGCCCACCAATTGCCCGTGACGGGGGCTTGGCCAACGGTGTGCCGCAACGGCGGTGGAACACCAGCGCCCGCCACCAGCCAGTCCGTTGATGGCACTTCCAGCATACCGGCGAGCAGGCCGGTTTCGGGACGGCTGCGCAATAGCACACGGCCGTCCTCCGTCAATGCCACGAAGGCGGTGCCGGTGCGCGTTGGCTTGGGCGCCTTAGCCGCGCGCTTCGGCAAGGCCGCTTCAATGCCGAGTGCCCGGGCCTGGCAATGCCGGGCAATCGGACAAAGCAGGCAGGATGGCTTGCGTGGCGTGCACACGGTGGCGCCCAAATCCATCAGTGCCTGCGCATAGTCGCCAGCGCGCTTGTCGGGGGTCAAGGTTTCAGCCAGCGCCTTCAGCTGGGACTTGGCGCGCGGCAACGGCGTGTCGACGGCGAACAGCCGCGCCATCACGCGCTCGATATTGCCATCGACTGGCGTCGCCGGCTGGCCAAAGGCAATCGCAGCGATCGCCGCTGACGTATAAGCGCCGATGCCGGGCAACAGCCGCAACTCCTCTGTGGTCGAAGGCAACCGGCTACCATGCATCGCCACCACGGCTTGCGCGCAAGCGTGCAGATTGCGGGCGCGCGAATAGTAGCCAAGCCCGGCCCATTCCTGCAGAACTGCCTCACGGTCGGCGGCGGCCAGATCAGCGACGGTGGGCCAGCGTGCGACGAACTTCCGCCAATACGGCACGACCGTTTTGACGGTGGTCTGCTGCAACATCACTTCCGATAGCCAGATCTTGTACGGATCAGCGGCAACGCCTGGCGCCATCCGCCATGGCAGTTCGCGCCGCGAGCTATCGTACCAGGCGAGCAAGGCATCTGGGATTGCGGCACTGGCGGCCTTGGCGCCGCGCGTTGCTGATTGACCGGCAATCAGCGGAAACGTCGTCGCGGCGGCTGCCATGGGGAAAACTCCGGTGCGGCCAAGGCTGATGCGCCAGCACGAGGCGAATCGGTCAGCCCCATGTTAAGGGACAGTTGCCCTACCGTACGAGAGTTCGCGCGCCATGGTTCAGCAGCCGTTTCAAACGATCGCCCGCCGCCCGGATCGCCCGGTCGGCAAGGTCGTCGGCATGCTGCTGCCGGCGCTGACCAAGAAGGCGTTCGAGCGCTACGGCTTCCCTGCTGCGGCCATCCTTACTGATTGGCCGGCGATCGTTGGTGCTGACCTAGCCGCCTACACCGCGCCGGAGCGCCTGCGCTGGCCCAAGGGCCAGGCTGAAGAGGGTGATGAGACTGCGGCTGGCAAGAACCTGGCGGCGGTGCTGGTGTTGCGCGTTGATGGTGCCCGCAGCCTGGATATCCAATACCGCAAGGCGCAATTGATCGACCGCATCAACGCCTATTTCGGCTTCCGGGCGGTCGCTGATCTGCGCATCATCCAAGCGCCGGTAACGGCAGCAGTCGCCAAGGCCGGCGCGCGCGTACGGCCGCCGGTGCCGAAACCCCTGAGCATCGACGGCGTCGCCGACGAAGCTTTGCGCGCGGCCCTCGGCAAACTCGGCGGCAACGTTGCAGCTGCTAGATAGAGTTGCGGCCTGACCCATTCCGGCGATGGAAATTACGACAGCCCCAACTGCCGCCGTGCTTGGCCGCGCAGTTCGTCGATCGGCTTCAGGCCGCCTTCGGCCTCGAAGTGCCAATAGGTCCA
>JANNSA010000292.1:0-1661 GCA_031402115.1 Hyphomicrobiaceae bacterium
AACCAGAAGCGGTTGTTCGGGAGCCAGATCGACAAGGATGATGTCGGGAAGATTCCTGTCGGCCTTGATCACCAGACCGATGGACTTCGCCAACTCGTCATCGCGAGAAACGATCTTGTTCCCGCTCTCACTCACGAATAGTACCGCAGGCTTACCGAGAAAGCGCGGCGCGAAAAATTCGAGGACGGCCTTGGTAATCTGTGAGCTGGGCCCGGGCTTCATCCGCCGCGTTTCGCCATTCGGAAAGACGGCTGTAATGTGGTCGCTCCCGGCCGCCGCACCCTTGCGCATGATGGCAATGCGGGCGAGCGCGCCTTTCGTGAGCGCCTTGGTCCGCCAAGCAGCAATGGCCTCATCGAGGGCGCCTCCGGTCAACGTTGGATCGAACAGGGCTGCAAACGCACCCTGCAGGGCGTAACGGCCCTTGTTCGACGTCGTCGGCACACCGGTCTTCTCGATCACTGCACCAACCACTACAAATCCCTCACGAAGAGTCTCGTCGCGGATAGGTTCGCGAGTTGTATCGCGATACCATTGCCGTCCCGGCGCAGACTTTCCAGGCTTCATGATATAGGTGGCATAGGTCGCGCGGGCTGTATCGTCCGCCTTGAGAATCTGTTTATCACTCATGCGATAGACGTGCTTGGGTGCTAACCAGATGTCCTGCCCTTCAACTGCTCCAATATACAAAGCCACGAAAACGGTACGCGCGGCCTGATCGCGCGTAAGATAGGGGCGATGGGCCGTACCTTCGGGAAAAATGACTTGCAGCCGCCGCTGAATATCCTGCCAGCTAAGAAGTTGAGGAAGCGTCATGCCAAGACATCATCGAGGTAAAATTCGCGCAAGTAAGCTTCAATTGTGGCAAGCGGAGCGCCGAACTCAAGAAGTGTTTCGATTTCGCGCATCTGCGAGACCGATGGCAGGGGCAAGGCCTCAAGTTCGAAAGCCGATACGGCGACACTGCCACTGATGCAACGGAATGCCTCGTCTACAATGGAGCTGTTAAGAAGAACGGAAAGCGCAGAAGGGCTTACGCCCGGTGGCTTGCCATTCAAAGAGCGCACCATATTGAGGTGGTTTTCAACGACGACGGCCCCGTGCTTCCTAATAAAATTGATTGGTAACTCGGCAGCAATTAGGCGGCGGGCCTGCTCTTTGGCCGTGGTGCGTTGAACCAAAACGCATGGAACATTGACTTTCAACCAGTCATCCGATCGGCGCTCGATCTTGAAATAAGGCTCATGGTTTCGCTTGTCGGCACGATGAGCGAACCGGTTTTTGGCGATGGATTCAGCCCAAATAAGCGGAAAGGTTTCGTTACCGGGGCGTGATCGAAGCTGCTTCTTGTGGCGGTTCCAAACCAGCGGCCCCGTTGAAACGGTATAACCCCAATCGCACAGTCGATTTGGCATCTGCGCGAGACGCTCAACCAGAATGCGGTGTGCCGTGTGGCGTGGAGCAAGCCAAGGCGAAGTTGGCGGCTTTGGCACCATCAATCGGCCGGTGCGAACCAATTGCGCCTGAGTGTCCGAGTGGACAGCAAGGTAATGCACTGGAGCGCTGGTAATCCGTCCGCCCCGCCGGTATGTGGCGAGCAAGGCTTCTAGTAATAATGTACAAGAACACACATACAACGAAGTACATTACTGTCTCTAATG
>JANNSA010000293.1:0-1578 GCA_031402115.1 Hyphomicrobiaceae bacterium
GTCGGGTTGACGTGCCAGACGGTGTCCTTGGAAATCCAGCCGTCCGGCAGCGCAGCCCGGATATAGGGCTCGACGATCTTCCGCACGTCGGCCGAAGAGAGGCTCGCGTCGATATGCTGGGTGGAGAGCACGATCTGCGTCACGCCGACCGGCTTGCCGTTCTCGTACTGCACCGTCACCTGGCTCTTGGCGTCGGGGCCGAGCTTGACGGCGGCGCCTTCGCCGGCCTTGCGGGCGGTGTTGAGCACTTCGAGGATCTTGTGGGCATAGTAGATCGGCGCCGGCATCAGCGCGTCGGTTTCGCGGCAGGCATAGCCGAACATGATGCCCTGGTCGCCGGCGCCTTCGTCCTTGTTGCCGGCCGCGTCCACGCCTTGCGCGATATCGGCCGATTGGGCGTGCAGCAGCACTTCGACCTTGGCGGTCTTCCAGTGGAAGCCGGCTTGCTCGTAGCCGATGTCCTTGATCGCGGCGCGCGCGCGCTCTTCGACTATTTCCGGGGTGATCTGCGCCGGCCCGCGCGTTTCGCCGGCGATCACGACGCGGTTGGTGGTGCAAAGCGTTTCGGCGGCGACCCGCAGGTTGCTCGGATCCCAGCCGTGCTTCGGCCCGATCGAGAAGAAGGCATCGACGATTTCGTCCGAAATGCGGTCGCAGACCTTGTCTGGATGACCTTCCGAAACCGACTCGCTGGTGAAATAGAAGGTTTTGCGCGACACGATGGATCCTCGTCGAAAGTTGCTACGGCGGCCTTTCGGCGCGTTTCATTGCCGTCTTTTGGTACCTGGGTCAAGGCGGCAGCGCGCACGCCTTGCCAGCATGCACCGACAGGGCGCCGGCGGCCGCACCACACTGGGCAATTGCATTTCAGGCTGCGGCGGCGTCACTCGCCAGCGAGCGCACCAGTTCGACGATCGAGCGGCGCACTTTGGCATCGGTTATGCGAATGAAGGCCTTGTTGAGTTCCAGCCCCTCGCGGCTGCCCAGGAAATCGACGACGTATGATTCCTGCCCGCTGCCCTCGGCGAGACCCGGTCCCCCGCCGTTGGCAAAGGCGGCAATGGTTGGCGCCTGGTCGTAAAAGAACCCGACCGGCACACCCAGCACCTTGGCCAGCTCGTAGAGCCGGCTCGCGCCGATGCGATTGACGCCCTTCTCGTATTTCTGGATCTGCTGAAACGTCAGGCCAAGGCTCTCGCCGAGCTTTTCCTGGCTGAGCCCCAGCAGCATCCGGCGCAGCCGCACCCGCGCGCCAACGTGCGCGTTCATCGGGCTCGCCCGCCGGGCGCCCCGTTCCCCGGGCTCGCTTTCGACCAGTGGAGTCTCAATCGTTTTCATAATGTGGACCGCCAATTGGGTTGTGGTGCCATTACTGGCGCAATTCCTAGGTGCAACATCCGCGGGCGTCAATTGCCGTGAAACAGAGTTGACAGCGACCGCTGCCGTCACTGCCGCTTGCGGGCCACACCCCAAGGCATCATGCCGCCCGGACGCGCCGCTGGCCTAGCAGCGCAATCGCCGCCATAGCAAGGACACTTTGCCACACGAACAGCCAATCGCCCAAACGTGCGTAGAGGG
>JANNSA010000294.1:0-1553 GCA_031402115.1 Hyphomicrobiaceae bacterium
ACGGCAGCGTCCTTCGCCGCGGCGACAATCAGGCAGTCGATTGGGATCAGACTGGTCACACCGGCCATCGTGCTCGCACTGGTGGCGTTGGCCTTGAAGCTGGCAAGTGCTGCAGCGTGAGAGACTGGTGTGTCGGGGGCAGCCTTTGGTCGTTTTGCCGGTCTCAATGCGCGTCGCCATCTAGTCGCCGTACCGCCAAGGTCAAATATGGTTTCTCGCACCAATTTCTGTGCTTTTGGCCACGTACCGTAGGCATAGCGCGGCACGGGACCGGCCTCGGGAAGCAGGATGCGCTTGGAGTGGATGTGCAAATTATTGATCGGCCACAAGCCGTTCGTTGTTTCGACATAGGGTTGTGCCCGGCCACGTGGACCGGGCAGGAACACGTAATCGAGAAGCGACGCGTCGAACACGCAGGTCTCGTTGACGAAGCCATGGGTATCGCGACGACCGACCGACAGACGTGGGTCGACACCGAAGATGTACTGACCGAGCGCCGCCGCGTCGAAGATCGAGCGGACCTGTTCAAAATTCCGTGAATAGAGACTTGGGTTCGCCGGGGTTTGACCGATTTTGCTTCGAAGTTGACCGGGATAGCCAGGTGGTACGATGGGCAATGCATCGATAATCTTAGTCGAGTTTGCATACCGGAACTTGGCCAGCAGCCGCATGTCATTCTGTTGCACTTTAACCGGACTTGAGGTGGTTTCTTCCGCCATGAAGCTGGTGAGGTGGGTCAACGCCCCCGGTTCATTTATGAATATCAAACCCGGGATGCAGCGGTCGTCGGCATCGAACGTTGCCGCCAGACCCGGATAGAGTGATACCAGTCGTGCGGCCATTTTATCGGCGTCGAAAAACACCAGATTGTCGCTCTCGACATGAAAGCCCGGCGGTAGTGCAAGCGCGCGGTAGACGGCCTCCAGTACGAACAGCCGCTCCACCGCGAAGTGCCAGAAGCCGCCACGGAACTCCCTGTCCAATCGTGTAGCGGCGGAGAAAGTATCATGAGCAGTCGATCGGGGCAGTTCCTCAACGGCGATCACACGATAGCGTCCCAAACCTGCAAGTGCCGAGCGCAGCGGATGCGCATGGTTCATAATCACAATAATATCTGATTCCGGACTGAAGTGTGCGGCCGTTTCAAGATTGTTCTCAAGATAGCTAATCGGCTCAAGACCGAGATGGATAAATACAACGGGACTTGGCACGTTCAAAGTTCCCGATTTGATGTTCATTGCCCGTATTCTGACGGTAAAAACCATATCAGCGTCGTGCGCAGGACTTCGTGCTTCGTTGCTGGTGTAATTAGCTGCTGAGCCACGGACAAACTATGCGGCGCCAGATCGACATATACCCCCGAGCGGATCGGCAATCGGGTATCACTGCCGGTCAGGATGTCCAAGTTCGGCTCGGTTAAATGTGTGGGCTGCGCCTCAGTGATGATTGCACACTTATAGATACGACGGAGGCGACCTAGCAAGTGGGCAATGTCAGCATTGCTCAGGTGCTGAAGTACCTGTCGTACGGTGACGAGATCGCCGCCGGGCGGA
>JANNSA010000295.1:0-2118 GCA_031402115.1 Hyphomicrobiaceae bacterium
CACCGCCGGCAGGGAGACGCGCAGGCGCCGCGCTTCGTCGAGCAGGCGGCGCAGCAGGTAGGTGCCGCGCTCGGTGCCGGCGTTTTGCACCAGGGTCTGGAACCCGTCCAGCCATTCGCGCGTTTCGATGGGGTCGGCGTCAGCCGGAATGACGCGCCAGAACGCGGCGCTCAGGGCCGAAGGGGTGATGTCGGAGGGGTTCATGCAAGCTTTACACGTTGCGCCATGGGCAATCATCGCCTGCTTGCGATGGCACCGCCCAAGGGCCATCCCCCACGTGGACTTTCTGCGAGGGCGGTGCTTCGCTTACTGCGTCTGTGGGGCTCGACCGTAGACAGGCGAACGCGGTCCCGGCAGGACACCGTTGTAGCGTGGCGCACCCAACATCCGCATGTTCGCAATGCCCGCATAGTTGAAAGACTCGTCAGTGACCGTTCCGACGATCTGCCGGACGACTGCTGTGACGAGCAGACCAATCAGGCCACCTTGCGACTGCTGTTGCTGCTCAGCGGATGTCGCAATCGCCTTGCCTTGCCAGAGCAAGTCGCCACTGCGAAGGTCCAGGATGCGGCATTCGACTTCCACGCGACTCTCACTGGCAACGACCGCATAGCTCGTGCCGTATTTGTTCACCTTGATGTAAACGGCGGCATCAGCACCGAAGAATTCCTGGAGCTTTTTGCCGGGTATCCCCTGGGCATCATTGGCCGTCGTCACGCCATTTTGACGCAAAGTTTCGTCGACAAGAGTGACAGGCAGCACATAGTAGCCCGCCTCAGCGAGAGGCATGGTCGCCTGCGCCCACACGGCGGGCGTGGCGTTCACTTCCGGGGATTCGTTGATCGGAGGCAAGACAAGCAGGGACGCCGGCTTCGCCCTTTGGAAGGCGGTGTAGTCATATGGCGGCGCCTTGGTAGCGCAACCACCCAGCAAGCCCAAACCAAGCGCAAGCATCCAGTTCAGATTGCGCATTGACGTCATGCTGGGTTTTCCTTCTTAGAAGGCGCGTCCAAGCGCTGCAACAGTCTATCCATGTACGGAGTCGATTCGGGATATGCAGCCTTTTCCGCCTGCCACAGCTCGCGAGCCTGGTTGGAGTCACCCGCAGATCCTTTCAGCATACCCAGATGTGCGCGGAATCCAGGCGGCAATTTCGCTCCGCCGGCACGGGCCTTCTCGGCGTGGGCTTCCATCGCCATGATTTGATCCGCAGGACTGGCCCCAGCGCGCAACAAAAAATCATACTGCTGGCGTGGAAACGACTCCCACATGTACAGCGGGGCGGGCCCGCGCTGTGCACATGCGACGAGCAGCGTAACGCAGAGCCCAGCCGCCAAAGCGCGAACAACGGACAAATTGTTCATCGGCGCCCCTCTTGTCCCCATTGCCCAGCGTCTTTAGCCGTGACCAAATTGTTGACAGCCTCGCGCATCGCCAAGTCCAAGACTTTGCCGTTGAGAGTAGCGTCATAGCTCGCGGTGCTGCCAAAGCCAATCACCTCGCGATTCGAAAGTTCGTATTCGCCAGCGCCACGCGCCGAGAACACAACCTCTGACGTGAGGCTGTTGACGACATTGAGCGTGATCTTGGCGTAGGCCACCTGCGTTCTGCCTCGTCCCAAGATACCGAACAACTGTCTGTCCCCTACCTCCTTGCGCCCAAACTCGGAGATATCGCCGGTGACGACATACGCGGCTCCACGCAAAGCCTGCGCGCTACCTTGCAGCTTCGCCTCCTGGCTCGTTTCGGCCATGTTGTCGCGATCCAGCATTGCGAATCGCTGAGACTGCTGAAGGTGAGCAATCAAGGTCGTCTTGGCCTGACTGCCCAAACGATCTACTCCGTCTGAGAACACGCCGCGCATGAAGTCGGATCGATTGTCGAATTTGCCGACCGACATGGGCAGGCGCGATCCGGTATAAGGCGCGGCTGCGGACTGCACTTTCTCGACCTGCACGCTGCGCGAACTTTCGGTCGCCGCACAACCCAGCAAAGACATCAATACCGCGGCCGAGAGCAACGTCGATGGACACCGAGCGAGCTTCATTGGCATTTCCTTTCTTCAGCAGACAGGCGAACCACTGGGGGCGACTGTCGCGATGTTGAATCAAGCGAAGC
>JANNSA010000296.1:0-7437 GCA_031402115.1 Hyphomicrobiaceae bacterium
CGGAATAGCCAACCGGTACGGGAATCGACGCGACCGCAGCCTCGATGCGGATGATCTCACGCTGGGCTGCCGACAGCCGGTCCGGCGTCGGATGCTGACCGATCACCTGCTCCAGGCGCTTGAGATAGCGATACCAATGGAAAATGCGGCGTTGCGCGCGCCAGCGGAGTAGCATCGGCACGATCTGGAACAAGGGCAGCATGATGGTCAGCAAAGGCACCAGCAGGATGATCATCCGCTCGGCGAAGTTGGCGGCCCAGAACGGCAAATAGCGCTGCAAGAAAGGGGTGCCGCTGCGATAGATGCGGATGGCTTCTTCGGCCACCGGCAGTTCAGGATCCTTGACGGTCGGAAACTCGCCGACGCCTTGCAGCAGGCTTGGCTTGTTGTGCACCTCGATGATGATCTCGGTCAGCAGCGCCACCAGGGCGGGATGCATGTCGCTACGCACCACCAGCGCTGCGGTTGGCGCCACCAGGGCGACATCGCTGGCCGGCCAATCCGCCACCAGGTCAATGACGCCTCGCGGCAAGGTAACCCGGCTCAAATACGGAAAGCGACGCGACAGTGCCTCGGCCTGCTGAATGCTGAGCAGTGAGATCGAGCGGTCAACCAGCATCTTCTGGACGATCGGCGCGTCGGGCGCGGCGACGAAGAAAGCGATGTCAGCAGCGCCCTCATGCAGAGACTGCAAGGCATCGTTGCCGCCGATTGCCAACAAGGTGGCATTGGCATTGGAAACGCCGGCGGCGGCGAGCAGCCCCTTCACGAGCACGGCCACGCCACTGCCTTCGGGCCCGATCGCCAGCTTCTTGCCCGCCAGATCGCTCAGCTTCGCCAATGGCTCGGCGGTGCGCGAAAATATCCATAAGGGTTCATAGAACAGGCGGCCGACCGATTGCACATCGGGGCGGCTGCCGACCGCGCTGAGAATGCCGCCTTGCATGAAAGCGGCATCGACGCCAGAATTCTTGTCGTTGAGCCGCGCCAAATTCTCCATGGAACCCTTGGAGGTGCGAATCTCCAGCGTGATGCCCGATCGGGCAAGCAACGGCTTGTAGCGCTGCGCGAACGCATAATAGGCGCCTGTATCGCCGCCCGTGGTGATGACGATGCGGTTCGGCGGCGCCGGCTGGACGAACTGCCAAGTCAGCCAGAAGGCCGCGGCGATCACGGCGATCGTTGGTCCGATCACCAGGAACAGCTCACGCAGCTGCATGCCCCGTTCTTTCTCGAACGGATTGCTCTCGCTCATGCCAACTCTCCCCCGGCAACAGTCATCCCCCGGTGTTCCCCCCGAAACTCCGGCCGCATATGGGCGGCGCACTGATTGTCAAGACCAAACTCACATGAGTCAACCATAACCGCCGTGCGCCGCTGGTGGCGCATCAGCCGGCCACATGCGTCCGTTTCCAGCGCTCGCGGATGCCAATGGCGAGGATGAACAGCAGCATCACCACGGCCTGGAACCAAGGGAAACCGTCGGGCCCAAGGCCTTGCATGGCCCAGCCAGTGCCAAGCGCGCCAATCAGGGCGCCGAGGCCCCACATGGTCGACATGGCTGATGTTCCCGCAACCAGTTCGAGGCCGCTGAAGCGATCGCCGATCTCGGCCAGCGCCACCGTATAGATGCCGCCGGACGCAGCGCCGGCCGCTAGCAGCACAGGCCACATCAGCCACGTGCCCATCGCGGCCGGCAGCGCCAGGATGAAAATACCGGTCAATGCCACGCAAACCGTCATGATCAGCCGCTTGTTGAACAAGTCAGCCAGCCAACCGATCGGCAGTTGCAGAAATATGTTTCCAAACACCAGGACGCTCAGGATCAACGCCGCATCGACCTGACCGAGCCCGCGCGCCAAGCCGTAGATCGGCAGGAAGCCGAGCACGGCGGCGTCGAAGATGCCGAACACGCAGACGGCCAGCAGCAGGATTGGCGCCTTGCTGAAGAAACCGAGGAAACTGGGCATGCCTTCTGCCGGCGTTGCGTGGCTGGCGTGATCGGGCAAGTCGCGCAGCAGCAGAACGGGAACGGTGGCAGCAGTCAGCACCGCAGCGCCGACGGCGAACGGCAGCAAGCCGTCAATGCCGGTCACAGCAATGACGGCCGGTCCGCAGCCAAAGCTCAACGCCAGCACGGTTGAATAGAGCGCCACCAGCCGCGAGCGGTAAGGGCCATCCGCCGCTTCGACCACCCAGGCCTCGCTGATCGCGAACAGGGTCGAGACCGCAAGGCCTTGCAGGAAGCGCACGATGAACCACGCCCAGAAGATCGGCGTAAACGGATAGGCCAGCACCAACAGCGCGGAGATGATGGCCGCCCCAATGACAACCCGGCGGGCGCCAAACCAGCGCACCAGCGGCGGCACGGTGATGCCCGACAGCAGAATGCCGAGTGGGTTCATGGCGGTGTTGTAGCCAATCACGGCTGGCGACAGGCCGCGGGCTTCCATGATCAGTGCCAGCAGCGGAAACATCAGGCCCAGCGCGAAGCCGAATACAGTGATGGTCGCGACAGCGGCGATCAGATGCCGCCGGCGCTCGGGCGTCAGGCCGAAACTGAGCCGGCCTGGCGCGGCAATCGATTGCGCATTCGGTTCGGATTGCCGCATCGGCTCACTCTTTTCCTTGAAGTCACGCTGCAAAGGTGCCGGTGCCCAGCCGCCGAGCTGACCCGCAAGCTCGCGGGCGCACGCGTTGCGCAGTTTGGATGGCGCCAGGGCTCGCACGGTCACTACCGCCCGCAGACGGCCTTGTGGCGCTCTCTGCTTCACTTGTCGAGTCGCGCTGTTGAGGCGTCTCACGGCGACAGCGAGCCGCAGCGCACTGGTCTGGCGATCGACGATGCGTCCGCAGCTCACGCCCCAGGCTGTTCGCCCTTGGGCGTGTGCGCCGCCAAGCCATGATGCAGCAGCGCCGCCCACGCCTCCTCGGCGGTATCGACCATCGTGAACAGTTGCAGGTCACTCGCCGTCACCAAGCCCTCTTCGACCAGCAGCTTGAAGTTGACCAGTTGCGACCAGAACTTCTTGTTAAACAACACGATTGGCAAGGGCGACGCTTTGCCAGTCTGCAACAGCGTCAGGATTTCAAAGAACTCGTCCATGGTGCCGAAGCCCCCTGGGAATACGGCGAGAGCATTGGCGCGCATGGCCAGGTGCATCTTGCGCATCGCGAAATAATGGAACCGGAAAGTCAGGTCGGGCGTTGAGTAGGGATTGGGTCCCTGCTCAGCGGGCAGCGTGATGTTGAAGCCAATCGATGGCGCGCCGACGTCGGACGCACCCTGATTGGCCGCCGCCATGATGCCAGGGCCTCCGCCGGTCGCGATGACGTTATCGCGGATGCCGTCGTCGAAATGCAGGGCGCCGCCACGTTCAGAGACGATGCGGCCGAAATCGCGGGCGACCGTGTACCAGTGTGATTGCCGGAGCCGGGTTTCGGCCACCGCCTTGTCATCAACCGATCTGGCCGCCGCCAGCCGGGCTTGGGCGTCATCAGGGTGCATGATGCGGGCGCTGCCGAACACGACAACTGTGGAGCGGATGCCGCGGTCGCGCAGATACAGTTCAGCCTTCTGATATTCGAGCGCAAACCGCAGTGAGCGCATTTCGTCGCGCAGCAGAAAGTCGAGGTCCTCAACGGGCAAGCGATAGCTGGCATTGGCCATCTGCGGCCGGTTGCTCAGTGCGTCGTTTGCGTCCTTGCCATGCGCGTCGTGCATAACTGCTCCCTCACCGCGCGCCGATTGCCAATTCATCCGCTCTGCGCGCTTTATTGCCGCGAAACGGTAACTGATCCGTTGCCCAGGCGTTAGACGTATTTGCTGCGGGAGGACATGTGCCATGAGCTCCAGTTACGTTTCCGCACTGACACCAGAACTACGGCAGACCTTGCGCAAGGGCGACTTGCTGACGCGCGAGCGAGAATGTGAACTCGTAGTGGCCTGGCAACAGAAACACGATGAGTCGGCATTGCGCGAACTCGTTGGTGCCCATACCCGGCTGGTCGGTTCGATGATCCGGCGCATCCGGTCGCAGCAATTGTCACAGCAGGATCTGTTTCAGGAAGGCCTGATCGGCCTCGTGGAAGCCGCCAACCGCTTTGATCCGACGCGTGGCTTCCGCTTTTCAACCTATGCTCTGTTTTGGATCAAAGCCAAGACGCGAGAGCATGTGCTGCGCAATTGGTCGATCGTGCGGCTGCCGCTCGATACGACCTTGATGGGTCTGGCGCGCGGCGGTGATCAGGTAAGTTCGGCTCCGCAGCCGGCTTCAACTGACCCCGTCGAGCGCGTGATGCAGCGGCGCAAGACCGGGGGGCCGCCGCCGCGCCGGACGCCGCGCTCGGATCTGTCGCTCAATGCCAAGGTCGGCGCAGACAGCGACACGGATTTCATGGACACCCTGGTGTCGGAGGAAAACGTTGAAGAGCGCGTCATCGATCGCATGGACAGTCAGCGTTTTACGGACACGGTGCGCGCCGTGATCGCCACTTTGCCCGATCGTGAGCGCTACATCCTGAACGAACGGTTGCTGATCGATCCGCCCACCCGGCTGACCACCATCGCCGAACACTTCGGTGTTACCCGCGAACGCATCCGTCAGCTCGAAACACGGGGCATGAAATTGCTGCGCGCGCGCCTCGAAACGTCACAAGTCGGCGCGGAAGTCGGTGCGCTTAGGGCATAAACGGTAGGTGGGCTGAGCCTTTGCCCTGCTGGCACCCATCTGTGGTTGCTGGACTGCCAGAAGTCGGCCCGGCCGGCGGCCGTGCGCTGGCTCAGCCTATGCCGCGCTGCCGCCAAGTCCCAGCCGCGCCAGCGGGTGGTGCTCGTTGACCAGCTTGATAAGACGCTCCTGCAGCACATGCGTATAAATCTGCGTCGTAGCGATGTCGGCGTGGCCGAGCAGCAATTGCACGGAGCGCAGGTCGGCGCCGCGATCGACCAAATGACTGGCAAAGGCGTGGCGCAATACGTGTGGGCTGACAGCCGCCGGGTTGAGGCCGGCGGTCAGCGCCAGATCCTTAAGCTCCTGCCCCAGCCGCTGGCGGGTTAAATGACCGGACTCTGACGAAGCGCTGAACAGCCAGCGCGAGGCGGCCCTGGGCCCCGTGATTATTCCGTCCTGCACTAGAAATGCTGCCAGTGCCTCGCGCGCTGCCGTGTTCAGTGGCACCAACCGTTGCCGCCCGCCCTTACCGGTGATCGTCAGCACGCGGTCATCGCCAGTCAGTGCGGCGCGTGGCAGCGCTACCAGTTCACTGGCGCGCATGCCCGTGGCGTACAGCAGTTCAACGAGGCAATGCAGCCGCAACTGCCGCCAGCGCTCGCGTGCATCCGTCGCGGCGATGGCATCGCGCGCGGCGTTGAGCAGCACGTCGACCTGCCCAACCGACAGGATGCGCGGCAAGCTTTGCAGCTTCTTGGGCGGTGCGACACCTTCTACGGGGTTGCCTGTGACTTGGCCCTCGGCTTCGAGAAACGCAAAGTAACGCCGGAGCGCCGACAATTTGCGCATGCGCGAGGCCGGTGCCAGGCCGGCCGAGCCCAGAGCCGCCGACCAGCGTGACACATCGGCTGAGCCAACTGCAGGCAGGGTCAGTTCGCGCTGTGCCAGCCAATCCTGAAACTGCTCGAGATCGCGCCGGTAAGCCTCCAGCGTATTGGCAGCGGCGCCACGTTCGGCGCTCATCATGCCAAGGAACTGCTCGATCTGGCTGCCGGTTGGTTCAGTCATGGGACGGTGGCCCGGTTATCACGAAGAGTTGGCTGATTGGCACGCTGCCACTGTTCGCAGCAATTGGACAGGCTCGGTACGGCTGCTCTGAGTTACGCGACGCTTGCCATCCGGCCCTGCTATAGACTATCCACACGGCTTCATCCCCGGTCGAAGGCTGAAGGGAAGCCTGTTGGCGTGGCAACACGCTGGCGGGAGGACAAGTGTCCGGCTTCCTGTGTCTTTGCTCTTTCGGGTCGTTTTGGGCCTTCCGGTCCAAGAGGGGCTCCGCGCCGGGATCAGCGCCACGGGAGTGGCAGAAAGGAAGGCCACGCATGCCTCTCTATGAGCATGTGTTCCTGGCACGCCAGGACGTGTCGTCTCAGCAGGTCGAGACGATGATCAAGGAATACCAAACGATTCTCGAGGGCATGGGCGGCTCTGTGCCCAAGCAGGAATATTGGGGCGTCAAGCCGCTCGCCTACAAGATCAAGAAGAGCCGCAAGGCGCATTTCGTGCTGATGAACATCGACGCGCCGCCAGCCGCCGTGCTGGAAATGGAGCGGCAGATGGGCATCGCTACCGACGTGCTGCGCTTCATCACGATCCGCGTCGAAGAGCACGAGACCGAACAATCGGCGATGATGCGCAAGAGCGATCGCGATGATCGCGGTCCGCGTGGTCCGGGTGGTCCGGGCGGCGGTGGCCGTGGTGAGCGTGGCGACTTCCGTCCTGGTGGCGGTGGTGGCGGCGGCTTCCGGGGCCCACGCGACGACTTCCGTGGTCCGCCGCGCGGTGACCGTCCCATGGGCGACCGGCCAATGGGTGACCGGCCGTCAGGTGATCGCGCCGACTTCCGGCCGCGCCGTGACGATGCCGTCTCCGAAGTCAGCGAATAAGAGGAGCCATTCCCATGAGTATGTCAGATCGCGGCTCCTCGGGCGGCCCACCCAATGGTGGCGGCGGTGGCGCTGGTCGCCGGCCGTTCCAGCGCCGGCGCAAATCCTGCCCCTTCACCGGCGAGAAGGCTCCGAAGATCGACTACAAGGACGTGCGGCTGATTTCGCGCTTCATTTCCGAGCGCGGCAAGATTGTGCCGTCGCGCATCACCGCCGTCAGCGCCAAGAAGCAGCGTGAACTGGCGCAAGCCATCAAGCGCGCCCGGTTCCTCGGTCTGCTGCCCTACGTTCTGCAATAGCCGGTTTGGCGGAGCCAATCGGGCTCCGCCCTCTCGTCGCTGGACCCCAAGCCGTCGCGGCCGGGCCCTAACCGCATCCATCATGCGGGACAGCGCCATGCTCCCGATCTAGGGACTATCGGCTCGCTGCTCCCGCCCTGACATCAAGGGACCAGGATCATGCAAGTCATTCTGCTGGAGCGCATCGCCAAGCTTGGCCAGATGGGCGACGTCGTCAAAGTCAAAGACGGCTTCGCGCGCAATTTCCTGTTGCCCAAGGGCAAGGCGATGCGCGCCAATAAGGACAACATCGCGCACTTCCAGACCCAGCGCACGCAGCTGGAAGGGCGCAATCTTGAACTGAAGAAGGAAGCCGAGGCGGTGCTGGAGCGCATTGCCGGCAAGAGCTTCGTTGTCATCCGTCAGGCCGGCGACACGGGCCAGCTGTTCGGTTCCGTGTCGACGCGCGACATCGCCGAGGCGGTCACCCTTGGCGGCTTTTCCGTCGAACGCCGTCAGATCAATCTGGATCGGCCGATC
>JANNSA010000297.1:0-2733 GCA_031402115.1 Hyphomicrobiaceae bacterium
TTCTTCCTCGCCGGCTTCGCTGCCATGCTGATCGCCGGCGGCACGACCAACGAAGCCTTCCAGTTCGGCGCCAGCCTGTTCGTCTGGGGTGGCGCGCTGCGCACTGTGTTCGTCTGGCACTCAACGTGGTCGGTCAATTCCGTCACGCATCTATGGGGCTATCGCAATTATGAGACGCCCGACCACAGCCGCAACAACCCGATCATCGGTATCTTGAGCGCCGGCGAAGGCTGGCACAACAATCACCACGCCGACCCGAAGTCGGTGCGGCATGGGCATTTGTGGTGGGAGTTCGATTTCACCTGGCAGTTGATCCGTCTGTTGATGACGCTCGGTCTCGCCAAAGACGTGGCGCTGCCTTCGCCGGCGCTGGCCACTAATCGCCAGGGCGACAAGGCGGCGTGACGTGAGCAAGCCGGGGTCAGGCGCTTACGCGCTATCGACGGCGTTGCCGCTTGGCCCGTCCGGTGAGCGGGCAACTGCCTGACCCCGGATCACTGCATCGACCAGATGCAATGACCCGGTGATGGCGATGCGCATCGGGGCCGCAGCGACCTTGCCGAGCAATCCCAATGCGGCTTCAACTGAAGCACCAGTGACCGTGGCTAGGCCGAGTTTGGACGCCGCCTCCGCAATCTCACTGCCAGGACGCGCGGGCGCGTAGGCGCGCTTCGCCGGCTCCATAGCCACGCCGATGACACTACGAGCGAGGCCACGGAACGGCTGCAGGAACGCCGCCGGGTCCTTCGTTGTCAGCATGCCAACAACGAGGTGCAAGGGCAGCGGCTGGCGCTCTTCCTGTTCCGCCATAAACCGGGCGAGCGCCGTGGCGGCATCGGCATTGTGGGCGCCATCGAGCCATAATTCCGAACCCGCTGGCAGCAGCGCGGCGAGCGGCCCGGTGCGCAGCAATTGCAGGCGGCCAGGCCAACGCACTGCCGTCAGCCCGCGCCCGATCGCGGCATCCGACGGCGCCAACACCCCCATCTGCCGGACAGCCGCGACGGCGACGCCGGCATTGCTAACCTGATGCCGGCCCTTGAGGGCTGGCAAAGGCAAGTCGAGCAGGGCCTTGCCGTCCTGGAACACCAGCCGGCCATGCTGCTCGAAGCAATCGAAGTCGCGGCCCCGGATGATCAGCGGTGTTCGAAGTTTACCGGCGATGTTTTCCAACTGATCCAGAGCTTCCAGTTGCTGGGGTCCGACAATGCAGGGCACGCCGGAGCGCATGATGCCAGCTTTCTCGGTGGCGATCGCCGCAAGTGTTGGGCCGAGAAACTCCGTGTGATCCAAGCCAATCGGCGTGATCACCGTCAACACCGGGCGGGCCACGACATTGGTGGCGTCGAGCCGGCCGCCCATGCCGGTTTCCAGCACGACAGCGTCGGCCGGCGTTTCAGCGAACACCAGCAAAGCAGCGGCCGTCTCGCCTTCGAAACTGGTCAGCGGCTGGCCATCGTTAGCGGCAAGCACGCGCGACAGCACGTCGACCAGGTTCGGCTCGGCGATCGGGCCGCCGGACCCCGGCTGGATGCAATGCGCAAAGCCACCGCCAACCGCCGGCGACACATAGCTGTGCACGCGCCGCCCATCCGCCGCCAGCATCGCCGCGATCAGCGCCACGACGGAACCCTTGCCGTTCGTGCCCGCCACATGGATGACGTTTGGCAGCTGATGCTGCGGATCGCCGAGCCGGCTTAGCAGGCGCCGCATCCGTTCCAGCGACAAGTCAATGCTTGACGGGTGCAGCGCGCGCAAGGCGTCAAGCAGGTCCTCGGAGGTGGGCATCGGCGGCGCTCACGATCCTGTCGAGTGGGGGGCGAAAATTAGATCCACCCCGAGTTGCATTTGCATCAGAGTGCTTCTCTGACAGCCTCTTCCGAACTTCTCGCAGCACGCGAGCACTAACAAAAAAGGCCGCCCCAAGGGGCAGCCTCTTCCGTCAGTCGACGCCGGCTGCAAGGGTCACTTGCAGACGAAATTGACTTCGCGAACGAGAATGTTGTTCTGCTCGTTGCCTTCCGGGATCTTGTTGTACGGATCGACGACCACATACACGCGACGCTTGCCGACGAGGCCGCGGCCGTTCTTGGCCTTGCCCTTGCCGACATGCGCGTCAGTCGAGAAGATCTCTTTCGGCGCCAGCGAGTTCGGGACGAGCTTTTCGTCCTTCATGTCGAGCAGCTCAGGAATGTAGACGGCGACGATTGGCTCGACGAGCAAACGCTCGGCGCGCGCACGGCCGCTGTTCTTGACTGCAACGGTGCTGGCGAACAGCTCATCGCCATCGGCGCAGCCACCCAGCGTGATTTCCGTCTGCTCAGGAATGATGGTGATATCTGGCGCATCCGGGCCAGCCACTACCGCTGCTACGGCAGGCGCAGCAGCCGCCGGCTTCTTGGAGACTACCTTTTTCTTCTTTTTCTTCGTCTGGGCATCCGCATCGCCGGCGGCAAGCGCCAGAACCATCACAAATGCACCAAGTACTGCAACTGTCCCCATGAGGAACTTTTTCATGGAACTTCTCCCTTCGCCACTAAACCTACTCTTCTCGTGCGAGGGGTCCCCCCCAAGAAAAGCAAGCCGCAATGACAAGCATCGCGAATGCCTCCGCACCCGGATTGGACAGTTAACAACCGGCTGGCAAGGCGTCAAACAAGTTGTACTCGCTGGGAACTCTCAAATAGCTATCGAGTTGCCGAGAGTTGCATGCGTGGCACAGTTGTTGCGGTT
>JANNSA010000298.1:0-7408 GCA_031402115.1 Hyphomicrobiaceae bacterium
GCCGCAGTTCATCGGCCAGTTGCGGCAGCTTGTCATCGCTCAGCGCGCGGATATCAGCCGGCGTCGCGACCTGATCGAGGAGGGGCGTCTTGCTCATCGGTTTATCTGCTGGCACCAGAACAACTCCACCACACCGGACCGATAGACGCCCAGCCTCAAGTTCGGGCGACTGCGTCACACATCCGTCACGTCAGATATAACAGGGATGCGGGGGCCGGTACGCTCTATCCCATGACTAGCACACCGGCCATGTTGCCGCATGGTCACAGTGGCAATGGCTCAACCGCCCATGCGGGCTTGCTGCTGCGTGCCCTCGAGCTCCAACGGCTCGGTACCGGACGGGATGCCGCGCGCGTCAAGGGTGATGCGTTCAACGCGGGCCTCAGCGGCCTTCAGCAGACGGTCGCAATGCTCCTTCAGCGCCTCGCCGCGCTCCCACTGCACAATGCTCTCTTCCAGCTCGACATCGCCGCGCTCAAGCCGGCTGACGATCTGTTCCAATTCCTTCAGAGCCAGCTCGAAGCTGAGCTCGCGAATATCCTGAAACCGGTTCGGCGCTTTCGCCATGTCTGCTCCCATCGTATTTGGTGTCGGTCACACCTTAAGCGCTGTCCGTCGCCGTCTTCAAAATAGTACGCCCGGCACACCAACCCGCATCCCTGTCATCCTGGGCCAAGCCCAGGAAGACAAAGGCGCGGGTCACGTGGCCGCAGCATAGCCATGCGTTTACGCGTTGTTTGCAGTCATCAGCGCCTGCACATGTGCGGCCACTGATCGGCTCAATCCGCCCAGATCATAGCCGCCTTCCAGCAGCGAGACGACCCGTCCCTGGCAGCACTCCCGCGCAATTACCATCAATTGCCCGGTGATCCAGGCGAAATCCGCCTCTTTCAGCAGCAAGCCGCCAAGCGGGTCGTCCTTATGCGCGTCGAAGCCTGCCGAAATGATCACCAGGTCCGGCCGGAAGGCCGTGAGCGCTGGCAGGATGGTGTCCGTGTAGGCGGCCCGGAATGGCCCGCTGCCGCAGGCGGCCTGCAACGGCACATTGACGATAGTGCCATAGTCGCCGGTTTCGCTCCGCGCACCGGTACCGGGATATAGTGGCCATTGGTGCGACGACGCATAGAATAGGCTTGGATCGGACCAAAAGATCTCCTGCGTGCCATTGCCATGGTGCACATCGAAATCGATCACCGCGATCCGTTTCAGGCCATGCGCGGCTTGGGCGTGGCGCGCTGCGATCGCTGCGTTGGAGAAGAGGCAAAAGCCCATGGGACGGCGGCTTTCGGCATGGTGGCCGGGCGGGCGCGTAGCGACGAAGGCGTTCGCCGCCTCGCCCGCAGCGACGGCGTCGACGGCGCGGATCGCGCCACCAGCGGCATGGAGGGCGGCGGCGTAACTGCCGTGTGACATGACGGTGTCGGCGTCAAGGTGAGCACGTTCGCCGCCGGGGACCGGTTCACTGACGCGGATCACGCGCACATAGTCGGCGCTGTGCACGCGTTCAATCGCCGCCACCGTAGCCGCAGGCGCCAGCTCGCGGCGTAGCTTGCTGAACTCAGGCGCATCGAGTGCCGTCATGACGGCGCGAATCCGGTCGATCCGTTCGGGATGGCCAGGCCCGGTATCATGGTCGAGACTTGACGGATGCGTCAGCAGCAAGGTTGTCATCGGATCAGCGTCCTTCGCGCCACCAGGCCAGCGTCACCAGGCCAAGCAACACGGCCAGCGCCGCGAAACCGGTTGCCAGCGGGATCAGGCTGATGCCGGTAACGACGAAGGCGTCGCGCATCTTCAGGCCAAGCCAGCCGGAACCATGCAGCACGCGTCCCGTGGTCAGCACGCTGATGCGTGGAAGCACAACGTTTTCTGGCGCGGCTGCCAACGATGGCGCCGTCCAGAACGCGCCGCCGCCTGAGCCGTTCAGTACGTCGGCGAGCGGCTTGGCGGTGGCGGTCACTTGCATCATCTCGCGGGCGTTGCGGTTGCCAGCGAGCGCCACTGCGGTTAGTTGGCCTTGCGCCAGCTTGTAAAATCCGGGCGCGGTTACGGCCAGCGTTGAACGCCACAGGCCGGGGCCAGCCGGTTGCAGCGCATGTTCCGTGACGCCACCTGATGGTGCGGTCAGCGACACCGGCGGCACCGTATCGGACATGCTGCGCCGTTCGACGGTCAGCGACAACCCCCGGCCCGATGCGGTCAGCCGCTCCTCTTCGAGCTCCGGCTCCTTCATCAACCAATGCCCAAGCCGTCGCAACAATTGCGTGTGCGGACCGCCGCCGTCGAGCCCGCGCGCCCATAGCCAAGCGTGATCTGACAACAACAGCGCGACGCGGCCCTTGCCCTTGCGGTCAAGGATCAGCAGTGGCTTGTCCTCGCCGCCGTTGTGCAGCACACGGCCCGTTGGCGTCGCCACTTCCACGGTGCGGAACCAGCGGCCCCAGGTCGGGCCATTCTTGGCATCGCTGCCTGAACCGATGCCCGGCAATCCTGCTGTCACCGGATGCCGGCGGCCGTCGACAGTCGGCATCGGCCGGTAGGGAGCTTCAATGGAGCGGCCAGTCGGTGCCGCCGGCAGCACTTGCGCCAGCGGCGTATTGTACAGCGAGCCATCGCCCGCGTACTCCGCCCCCGTGGCCACCAGCACGGCGCCGCCATGTTCCTCGACGAAGCGCGAGATGTTGTCGATATAGACGGCGGGCAGTATGCCCTGGCTCTCGTAGCGATCAAAGATGATCAGATCGAATTCCTCGATCTTCTCTGAAAACAACTCGCGCGTCGGAAAGGCGATCAGCGATAGCTCGTTGATCGGTGTGCCGTCTTGCTTCTGCGGCGGCCGGAGGATAGTGAAGTGCACCAGATCAACAGCGGCGTCTGACTTCAGCAGGTTGCGCCATGTGCGTTCGCCGGCATGCGGCTCCCCCGACACCAGCAGCACGCGCAAGTTTTCGCGCACGCCCTCGGCGGTCAGGATGACGCGATTATTGGCTTCCGTCAGCTCGCTAGGTACTGCCGTCAGCACGATCTCAACGATGTTGGTGCCGCTGTTGACGAAGCTGAGTGGCACGTCGACAACTTCATCGATCGCGGCATCAATGGTCAAATCCGGCTGTCCGTCGCGCTTGATGGTGAGGTTGGCAGGCTGCCGCCCTTGCGCGTTGTTGACCGAGGCACGCACGCTGATCTGCGCCGTGGCGTCGCTGCCAACCAGGCCATAGCGCGGCGACTTCAATACCTCGATGCGCCGGTCGAATTCGCCCTCAGCACCGGTCAAGAGAGCGTGCACCGGAGCGTCGAAGCCTAGCGCGGCGGCCGATTTTGGCGCGTCATGGACATTGCCATCGGTGATCAGCATGACGCCAGCCAGCCGCTCGGCCGGGATGTCGCCTGTTGCCTTGGCGATGTCGCCGAACATTTCCGTACCGTCGCGCTCTTGGCTGCCGGCGCCTTGTGTATTGCGCCCGGCATCAATCGTTCGCACTTCGAGATTAGGAATCGCCGCGAGGCGCTGCTGCAACCCGGTCAACACCGCCTCGGTGCGCGCCGGTCGTTGTCCAAGCGCCTGGCTGGCACTGCGATCAACGGCGATAACGGCGATGTTGGTCAGCCCGCGCCGTTCCTCGGCTCGGAAGGTCGGATTGGCGATCGCGAGCACCAGCGCGCCAAGGCTGAGCGCCCGTAGCAGCGAACCACGGCTGCCCTGCCAGAACAGCAGCGCACACAAAGCCGCAGCGATCGCGGCGACAGCCCACACAGCTGGCCACGGGATCAGGGGCGCGAAGTCTATGGACCAGCTCATTGCCCCAACCTCTCAAGCAGAGCCGGCACATGCACCTGATCAGCCTTGTAGTTGCCGGTCAGCGCGTACATCACAATGTTAACGCCAACCCGGAACGCCTGCTCGCGCTGTTCCTCGCCACCGGGAATGACGGCGTTGAGCGGCTGGCCATCGTCATCAACGGCCCAGGCGCCCGCGAGATCGTTGGCCGTGACCAGAAGGGCACTGACGCCATCGTCCTGGCGCACGGGCCGATCGCTGCTGGGGGCGGCTGGTGTACCGGTGATTGCACCAAACAAACCAGCGTCGCTGGCACCGTCATCGGCGTCGCTGCCGGAACGGCGCTCGACCCAGAGCGGGCTGGCGTCGAAGCGCCCAGGGAATGCCTTGAGTAAATAGAATGCGCGACCGAGCACATGGTCCGGCGGCGTTGGCTCCAGGGGTGGCACGTCGAGTTTGCTGACAAGCCGGCGCAGCGCTGTCGCGCCACCGCCGCCCGAGCCATCGGCGGCCAGTGCGAAATCGCCTGAATCGCGGGTATCGAAGACGATCATGCCGCCGCCCTTGATGTAGGCGTCGATGCGCGCAACCGTGCTGTCCTCCAGCGGCCGGGCATCCGGCAATACCGGCCAATACAGCACCGGAAAGAAACTGAGTTCATCGGTCTCGATGCGAACGCCCATCGGCGTGTCTGGCTCAACGGCGGTGCGAGCGGCAAGGATCAGCGATAAGCCAGTCAAGCCACGCCGGCTGGTCTCGTCCGCCGCCTGATCGCCGGTCTTGACGAACGCCAGCCGGGTCTTCTCGGCGGCCTGCAGGGCAAAGGTGTCGCTCTCGGCATCGGCTGGGGTCTTGGTTTGCGCCGAGGCCAGATCGACTGGATGCAGACCAGCTGTCAGAACCAGGGCCAGCAGCAGCACAGCCGCCTTGCGGGTCAGCGGCCGCATCTGCCGGAACCAGCCGGTCTGCAGCCCAAGCACGGCAAGCACATCAGCCAGGAACAGCGTCAGCGCCGCCATTAGTGCCCAGGACTTCAGCGGCACCGATTCGCCAGCCTTGTAAGCCAGACGGGCAAAGCTAACCGGCAGCCCCGTCAGCGCTGTCAGCGTTGACTTGGCATGCACGACGTTCAGCGCCCGCACGGCGCCCGGCGGCCCGTAAAGCCCTGGTGGATGCAGCGCTGTTGGCGCCAGGTCAGGCGCGCTTTCGGCCGTCAGCGCCTCGGCGGTGGGCGGCGGCGCGGCCAGCACGCCAAAACCGTCAAGCGTCAGCGACGGCGACAGCACTGAGGCCTGCGTCGGCGCGGCTTGCGCATCGGTTGCGCCGCCGCTGTTGCTGGCAATGTCAGCCAGTCCCGTCAGCCGCACGACCCGCCGCAGCATGTCGACGAACAGACCCGAAATCGGCAGGCTCGACCAATCAGAATTGGCGGTGACGTGAAACAGCACCAGCCAGCCGCCCTTACGTTTGGACGCCGTCACCAATGGCGTGCCGTCGGCCAGCCGCGCCCAGATACGAGTTTCGTCGGTCAGCAACGCCGGGTCCGCCAACACTTGCCGTGACACCTTCACATCCTCGGAACTGTTCAAACCGGCGAACGGGCTACCCGCCTCGAAGCCGCTGAGCGCTTGCGGCGTGCTCCATGACAGCGCGCCGCCAAGCGCCCGGCCACCGAGCCGCAAAGGCGCAGGCAGCAACCCGTCGCCACCGTCTTCCATGCGTGGCCCAGCAAAGCGCAGCAGCACGCCGCCCTTATCGACCCAGTCAGCCACGCGCTTCGACGTCGCCTCGTTCAACTTGCCGATGTCGGCGAGCACCAGCACCGAGACGTTGCGCTGCAATAGCGTGTCAATAGCATTGGAGGTATTTGGGTCATCGGCCTTGACCAGATCGGAGAATGGCGCTAGCGCCCGCTCGAGATAGAACAAGGGTGCCAGCAGCGGCTGCGCCTGCTCGCGTGAGGCGCCCGAGATGAGGCCAATGCGGTTCCAGCGGCTGCCCGAATCGAGCAGCGCAACAGCGCCTGCCGAGCGCTCACCAGCGATTTCAAGGCGGGCGATCTGGTTGCGCAATTCAAGGGGCAACGCCACTTCGGCGCGCACGGACTTGCTGCCGGCCGTCAGTACCAGCTTGGTGTCGCCAAGTGGCTGGCCAGCGCCGGACACAGCAGTGACGGTTACTTCCCGCGTCACGCCGCCAGCGCTCAAAACTTCGGCAGACAGTGCGCTGCCGGTGGTACCTGGCGCCAAACGGACGGCGACCGGCGCCTGCAGCGCCGCCGGCTCGACCACGCTGACATCGCCGCCATTGGCCAGCGCGGTCAGCCGTGCAAAAAACTCCGTGCCGCCGCCATGATCGAGGCCATCGCTGAGCCACACGACGGAGCGCGTGCCCGCCGGCAAGTTGGCGGCGATCGCCTGCGTGGCGGCCATGCGGTCGGGTGCAAAAGGCTGCGGCCGCAACGCTTCTAGGATGTCACGCGCCTCCTGCGGCGCGACCAGCCCTGGGATCCCGGCGCCGGGGACAATAGCCGTTGGCACCAGCACCACGGAGCGGCCAGCCGCAGTCGCCTCGTCAAGATGGCGCAGGATTGTCTGCCGCCGCTCGTCCCAGCGCGTGCCGGAAGCCCAGCCATTATCGACCACCAGAACCAGTGGCCCACCCGTGCTGGCGACGGGTCCGCGCGGGTTGAGTACCGGCTCAGCCAGTGCGCCGATCAGCAGGGCGGCAGCGATCAAGCGCAACAGCGTCAACCACCACGGACTGCGGGCGGGCGTCTGCTGCCGGCTGCGCAAGCCCTTGAGTAGTCGGGTGCCGGGAAAGCGGATGCGCTGCGGCTGCGGCGGCGTGGCGCGCAGCAGCCACCAAATGACAGGCAGCGCCGCCAGTGCCCACAGCACCGCCGGATTGAGGAAAGCGAGGTTCTGCAACAAGCCCATCACGTCCCCGCCATCGTCGTTGTCGCGGACGTCGCGGGCCCATGCCGGTAACTGCGCTCGGAGCCGGTGATGCGGGCATGCAGCGCCAGCAACGGCTCCGAAGCCGGCCGATCCGTATGATGCAGCAGGAATGACCATTCCATGCGCTGGGCGAAATCAGCGAGCGCGGCGCGATGCGCCAGCAACCGCTGCCGGTACTCATCGCGCAAAGTCTCAACACGGGGCGCCAGCCAAGCGCCGCCGTCCTCCGCATCGAGGAATTCCACCCGCCCGCCATAAGGCAGGTTTTCCTCGGCCGGATCGAGCACCTGCACGATGTGACCGCGCACGCCCTGATTGGCCAGCTCGCCGATCCGCGCAAGCAGCGGTTCCAGGGGGTCAAGGAAGTCGCTGATCAGCACCACTTCGGAAAAACGCTGCGGGCGCGCGGCCGGCGGCAATCCGGGTTCCGAGCGATGCGCAGGTTCATGAGCCAGCAGCTGCTCAGCCATGCGTTCCGTTGTCCGCCGGTCAGCGCTGGGTGACATGAGGCCCAGCATGCCAACGCGCTCGCCGCCATCGATCAGCAGGCCGGTTAGTGCGAACGCCAGCACTAGCGCCCGGTCGCGCTTCGGTACGCTGGCGAGATGGCTCTGGAAGCGCATCGAGGGCGAGATATCCGACCACAGCCAAAAGGTGTGCGAGGCCGCCC
>JANNSA010000299.1:0-4150 GCA_031402115.1 Hyphomicrobiaceae bacterium
CCCCGAACCCGTCCCCCCCCCCCCCGAAATACCCGAAAAAATTCGGTTTTATTTGGGGTACCGCCCATCCCGCGGTTCCCCCTGTCGCCCCACCCCACCTCCTTTTTGCCCCTCTAACGCCCCGGACCCCGGTTACCTACTTCACCCGGTAATTGACCAGCACGTCGGTCGACAGCAGGAAGAACAGCAGCAGGCCCTGGAACACGCTCTTGACGGCGCTTGGCAGGCTGAAGGCGATCTGCGCCGCGTCGCCACCGATATAGGTCAGGGCGAGCAGCAGGCCAGCGAGCACGATGCCGATGGGATGCAAGCGGCCGAGGAAGGCGACGATGATCGCCGTGAAGCCGTAGCCAACCGGCAGACCCGGCATCAGCTGGCCGATTGGCCCCGCAGCCTCCAGAGTGCCGGCGAGACCAGCCAGGCCGCCCGACACCAACAGGCAGGTCCAGATGATGCGGCTCTCCGAGTAACCGGCGAAGCGGGCGGCGCGCGGCGCCTCGCCCAGTACCTTGACCTGATGCCCGAAGACGTGCCGGCGCAGCACCCACCACGCCGCCACAGCGGCAGCAAGCGCGAACAGGAAGCCGATATGCGCGCGCGTGCCGGGGAGCAGCAGGGGCACCTTGGCGGCCGGCTGGAACAGGCGGCTCTCGGGGAAGTTCATGCCCTCGGGGTCGCGCAACGGGCCATCGATCAGCAGGCCGAGCACCAGGATAGCGACATAGGTCAGCATCAGGCTGACCAGGATCTCGCTGGCGTTGAAGCGGGTCTTGCACAAGGCCGGGATCGCCGCCCAGGCCGCGCCGCCTAGAGCCCCAGCCAGCAGCATCAGCGGCAACAGCCACCAACTGCCATTGGGATAGACGGCGAGCGCGACGGCGCCACCGGCCAGCGCCCCCATGGTGAACTGCCCCTCGGCGCCGATGTTCCAGACATTAGCGCGGAAGCCGAGCGACAGCCCAATGGCGATCAGGGTCAGCGGGCCCGCCTTGACCAACAGTTCCGAGACCTGGAACCAGCTGGTCAGCGGCTTGATGAACACCGTATACAATCCAATTATCGGCGGCTTGCCGAGCAGCGCGAAGATCAGCCCACCCGCCACCAGCGTCAGCCCGAGCGCGATCAGCGGCGTCAGCCATTGCATGGTGACGGACGCCTCCTTGCGCGGCACCAGCGCGATCATGGCGCAGCTCCAACACTGTCGACGCGGCCGAACCATCGCTGCGGCAGAGGGCGGGGCTTCTTCGGAAACAGGGGTTCGGAGCCCGCCAGGTAGGGGCGAGCCGTGGTTCGCCCCGCCGCCGCGCTGGTGCGATCAATGATCGGGACCGCGCCAAGTGGCGACCGCCGGCAAGCGTGGCACGCGGGCGAGCCACGGCACGCCCCTACAGGGTGGACGGCCACCGGTTTTGCTGGGCAGCAACACAGCCACGTCATGACATCACCATCGCATCGGCGACCCATGCGTCCCGCCCGCTGCCCGCCATGGCGCGGCCGATCTCTTCCACGGTCACCTCGGCGACAGGCCGCGCCGCCGACAGCCGGCCATTGGCAATCACGGCGATGCGATCCGACACGGTCAGCAACTCATCGAGGTCCTGCGAGACGACCAGCACGGCAGCGCCGCGTGCCGCCAGGTCGAGCAGCGCCTGATGGATGGCGGCGGCGGCGCCAGCATCAACGCCCCAGGTCGGTTGCGCAACGATCAGCACCTTAGGTTCCAGCAGCACTTCGCGGCCGACCACATATTTCTGCAGATTGCCGCCTGACAGGCTGCGCGCCGCTTTGCCGATGCCGGCGGTACGCACATCGAAGCGCGCCACGATCTCTTGGGCATAACGCGCCGCGCCGGCCATATCGAGCAGGCCACCGCGCTGCAATCGCTTGGGACCGCGCGCCGACAGCAGCACATTGTCGATCAGCGACAGCCCCGGCACCGCAGCATGGCCGAGCCGCTCCTCCGGCACAAACGCCAGGCCGGCCGCGCGCCGTGCATTTGGCCCGAGCCGGCCAATGGCATTGCCGTCAGCGCTCAGCATGCCGGCGCCGGCCACCAGCCGCTCGCCGATCAGCGCCTCCATCAGCTCGTCCTGGCCATTGCCGGCGACCCCAGCGATGCCAAGCACCTCGCCGGCCCTGACAGCGAAGCCGATGCCGTCCAGCGCCACGCCAAACGCATGCGAACGCGGCAGCGACAGCCCCTTGGCCTCAAGCCGCACCGGGCCGGGCGTGCTGGCGCGCCGCTCCGTCGACTTCAGCGTGCCGCCCAGCATCATCTCGGCCAAGCTGCGCGAGCTTTCCTGGCGCGGATCGCACTGCGCTACAACACGGCCACCGCGAAGCACCGTTGCGGCCTCGCACAGTGCCCGGATCTCATCGAGCTTGTGCGAGATGTAGAGAACCGAACAGCCCTCGTCGCGAATCCGGCGCAGCGTGCGGAACAAGCCGTCGGCCTCCTGCGGTGTCAGCACCGAGGTAGGCTCGTCCATGATGATCAGGCGCGGTTGCTGCAATAGGCAGCGCACAATCTCCACGCGCTGGCGTTCGCCGACCGAGAGCGTGCCAACCAGCCTGCCCGGATCGAGCGCCAGACCATAGTCGCGCGCCAGTCCCTCAATGCGCGCCGCCAGTGCCCGGCCAGTGCCGGACCCTTGCAAGCCCAGCGCAACGTTTTCCGCGACTGTCAGCGCTTCGAACAGTGTGAAGTGCTGGAACACCATGCCAACGCCGGCTGCGCGCGCCTCTGACGGATTGGTTGGCGCATAGGCCTTGCCGTCCAACGCCATGCTGCCGCTGTCGGGTCGCATGACGCCGTAGATCATCTTGACCAGCGTCGACTTGCCCGCGCCGTTCTCACCGAGCAGCGCATGGATTTCGCCGCGGCCAACCGTAAACGAGACGGCGTCATTGGCCAGCACGCCGGGGAACGCTTTGCAGAGGCGCTCGCCAACCAGCAGCGGTCCGATTGTGGCAGTCATGCCAGCACCGGTAATGAACCAAAATAACCAGGTGTCAGACACTCATGGGCTTGCACAATTTGGGCCAGCGTCACCGACGGTGTTAGCGCATAAGTGCCTGACACCCAGTACTGTCGGCCCATGTCCGCGTTCCCCAATTGCGCCTCGTTACGAACACTCCGCGTGCGCGAACTCCGACCATATCGCCAGTTCGGCGGCGACGGCAATTGCGATCAGGTTGATTGATCTGCAGTGATGGCGAAGCGGCACCGAATCTCATCGTGCTTGGCAACCCGTCCCATCGGGCAGTCGTCGCGTTGCGGCATGGCCCCACGTTTGCTGTCGCTACAGTGCCACATGGACCGCATGCCGCCTGTTGTGGCTCTATGCCATTCGATGCTTGGGTTCTCGTTGACTAGGACGGACAGGGTGCTCTGACCGTTCCGCATTGAATGCTACGGTCCGCCTAGCAATCTGAGTGACTAAGGCGTTTCAAGAGGGCAACATGAAAGCAATTTTGCTCGCGATCAGTTTGGTCGTGATTGGCGGCGGCACTGCGGTTGCAGCGTCATGTACAGACTGGAAGGCGACATGCCTCAGTCGCGGCGGCGGCGCGGCATGCGCTGCGAAGTTTGCCAAGTGCATGAAAACGGGAACGTTCACCGAAGGCGCGGCCTATGGCGGCGCTACACATTCGAACCTGACTAAAAAGTGATCATGGCGTTACGCGCTCATGCTGCCACCGCGCTCGTGCGACGTGAGGTCGTCAGGCACTGTCGCGCCAGTACGGTCCGTGCCGCTGGCTCAGACGGTGAAGTCGCGTCAGTGCCTTGCGCCCCGTTTCGCGATCGCAGACTCTCGCTAACGACGCGTGGCCGGGCCGCCACGCCCCTCCCCTCTTGAGGGGGAGGGCTGGGGTGGGGAGCGATCCAGAGCACGGATACTCGTCATAGAAATGGGACGTGCCAACGGCTTGGGTCTGAACAAGTGGCTCCCCCCCACCCTAGCCCTCCCCCTCAAGGGGGGAGGGAATTCGTCCTTTGCCAGCTGCCAGGGCAGACACCATGTTCCCTGCGCGCTTGCTGGCCGAGATCCATCCACGTACTCACTCCCCCGCCGCGCGCTCCACCGGTCGGGTTGCGCGCACTCTTTCCGACCATATCGCCAGTTCGGCGGCGACGGCAATTGCGATC
>JANNSA010000300.1:0-5041 GCA_031402115.1 Hyphomicrobiaceae bacterium
CACCGCCCATGTCATCCGACACCACCACCGACACCACCTACGATCCCACGCCAGACCCCGTCACCTGCCACGGCAGCCTGCTGATCGACAGCGACGGTACGTTTACATTCTGCGACGAAGGCGATGACGAAGAAGCCCGCGCGGGCTCAGCCGGCCTGAGCAATCCATGGCGGGTGATCCCGCTGGAGGTTACCGCCCAGCCCTTTGTCGTCGACCCGACGCTCAGCCTCACGGTGCCCGACCCGGCGCCGGCCGAACCGGCCAGCATCACCGCTGGCTGACAAGATCACCTGGCTGATTGAGGGATCAGCCCGGTGACATCAGCCAGCGCCGCAGCTCCTCGGGGTAGCGGCGGCGCTGGCAACCTTTCACAACCGGAGCACAGCCAATGCCATTCCGATTGCTGACCGCCGCGATTACCGGCGCCTGGGCCGTCATCATCGCGCAGACCTTCGGGCTGGCGAGCGGCACGGTCATAAACATCCTCGGCTTTGCCGGCATCGTGGCTGGCGTGATGGGGATCACCGAGCTGCGCCACCGGGCGGAGTCGCGCCTTCCGGCCGGCTCTCGTTTGCCTGCGCCTTCCGACAGCGCTTCGCGCAGCCGGCCGGAAGGCGCGCTAAAATGATCTCATTAGCCGACCAGCAAACCAAGCTCGGGCGCCTGCTCGACGAGCGCGCCACGCACTATAGGCGCGCCGTCGCCAAGGACCGGCTGACGCTGGAGGTGGCGGCCCATAAGCACGCCGAGGTCGAGGCGATCCGGAGCACGTTTCGCTGGTTCGTCGTCAACGCCGACTGGATCCGCGCCGAGGCCCAGCGCCGCAAGGCGCACGCGGCGCAGATGGCAGATATCTCGGAACGGCCAGCCGTAAAAGCGCTGCTCAACGCCTTCCCCGACGCCGAAGTCACAGCCGTGCGACCCGTCGCTGGCGGCCGGCTCTCGGAACGAGAGTCGCCAGCGACCACCAAAGAGGAACCCCGATCATGAACCCCACCACGATTCCGTTTACCAAGCTCGTCGCCCTCGACGCCATCAACGCCCGCGCCGACAGTAAGGACGGCCTCGACGAGCTCGCCGCCTCGATCGCGGCCAAGGGCTTGATCCAGCCGCTCAGCGTGCGGCCGGCCGATGGCGGTGACCGGTGGGAGATTATCGACGGGCGTCGGCGCTACCGGGCACTCGCCAAGCTGGTCAAGGCCAAAACCCTGAAGCGCGATTTCGCGGTGCCGGTGCTGGTGCGCAACGAGGACGACGCCGGCGCGCTCGAAACCTCGCTGATGGCCAACACGGTGCGGCTGCCGATGCACCCTGTCGACCAGTTCGAGGTGTTTGCCAGGCTCGGCGCCGGCGGCGCCAGCACCGCCGATATCGCCGCCCGGTTCGGCATTGCCGAGCGCACGGTGCGGCAGCAGCAGGCGCTCGGGCGGTTGGCGCCGGTGGTACGGGCGGCATGGCGCAAAGGCACGATCGAGGCCGATGCGGCCCGCGCCTTCGCCGAGCACCCGAACCCGGAGGTGCAGGCGGCGACGTTCGACGACCTCCGGAAGCAGGGCGCCTGGGCGCTCGAGCCCGGCAGCATCCGCCGCCGCCTGCTGCCGGACCGGATGCGCGCGAGCGACCCGCAGCTGGCCTTCGTCGGCGCAGATGCCTACCTCGAGGCCGGCGGCACCATCACGACGAGCCTGTTCGCGGATGACGAATACGTCGACGACCCGGCGCTGCTGGCGGTGCTCGTCAAGGCCAAGACGGCGGAGAAAATCCAGGGCTATATCGCGCGCGGCTGGGGCTGGGCGGCGCTGGAGGACGACCTGCCGGACGATACCTACGTGTGGGACCACGTCGAGGCGAGCCTGGGCGAGGGCGATGACGAGGCCCACTACGCCCCGGCCGAGCGGGCCGCGGCGGGCGTGATCCTCAATTTTGACCACGCCGGCAAGCTGTGGGCGGAGCTCGGCGTGATCAAGCCGGATGATGCGGACGAGAACGCCGATCAGGACGAGGACAATCCGGCATCAGACGCCGGCGACGATGGAGATCCCGCGCCAGACCCCGGGCCCGACCGGGCGCCATCGGGCACCGGCCAGCCGCCGGAACCGGACCCACCCCCCGGAACCGAGCAGGGTCCGGCCATGTCGCAGGCGCTGGTGCTGACGCTGTCGGAGGTGCAGACGGTGGCGGCCGCCACCGCGTTGGCCGACGACCCGCAACTGGCGCTGCGCGTGCTCTTTGCGGCGCTCACCGTGTCGTCCTGGAATTCGCCGGCCAAGATCAGCACCCAGGGGATGGGCCGGCCGGGCGTCGGCGCGGAAGCCGAGCGCGACTTCGCTGAGCAGCTGGACCGCGCCGGCGGAGCCAAGGACCTGCCCGCGCTGCTGGCGCCGCTGATCGCGGCCGCACTCGACCTGCGCTGTCATCATGCCAGCCGCCCGCGCGTCGAAGTGGCGGCCCTGATCGCGGCGCTCGATGCCGGCGCCTATACCAGCGCGGTGCACCAGGGCTTTTCCGCACTCGACTATTTCAAGCGCTCGACCAAGCAGGTGGCGCTCGATGCCATCGCCGACATGATGCAGGCCGGCCTGCTCGGCCCCAACGACATGCCCGCCGCCGGCGCATCGAAGGCGCAGCTCTATCCGCATGCCGCCGAGCTTGCCACCCGCCACCAATGGCTTCCCGATTTCCTCCGCCACCCACAGCACCAGGAGTAACCCCGTGCACCAGACCCGGCACAAACCCGGCCAGAAACCCGGCCAAACCGGCGAGGCCAGCCGCCGCGCCCAGCGCATCGCCAGCCTGCTGGCCGAGATCGACGTGCACAAGGCGGCCGCGCGCACCGCCACCGCCGCGCTCGCGGCCGAGTACGCCGCTATGTCAGAGCGCTGCGCGGTGTCGCGCGGCATCAGCAAGTTGGTGGCCACATCGCCCGTCGCTGGCGGCCTCCCTGTCGCTGGCGGCATTTCCCCCGTCGCATCCCTAGCATCCGTCGCTGGCGGCCGGCTCCCGGAACGGGAGTCGCCAGCGACCAAACAGGAACAACACAAATGAGCGTCATTCCCCTACCCACAGCGCCACGCCGGGGCCGCTGCGTCGACTGCCTGTGGATCAGCGGTGTGCTGCGCGATACCTGCGAGCATGGCGCGGTGTGGGGCGCGCTGCAGCGCTCCAGGGTCAAGGCGGCGTTCGCGCGCACCGATGACCGCATCTGCGGCCCGGGCGGCTATCACTGGGAAGCGGCACCCCCACGGTTTTTTAAGGAGCCTACCCTCGCAGCCGCCGTCCTCGACCGGTTCCAGCGCTATGAGGCGGCGATCACCACCGGCAGCGTCACCGCCGACACACTGATCGGCTGGATCAACGCCGACCCGCGGTTCGTCAGCTGGTACCTGCGGCGGCACCCCGTCGCATCCGTCGCTTGCGGCATTTCCTCGGTCGCATCCGGCCGGCTCCCCGCAGGGGAGTCGGATGCGACAGCCAAAAACAAGCAATCCCCATGCCCCTGATCCACGTCGAGACCTCCGACATCATGTGCGATCTGTCCGACAGCGATCTGCTGGACGAGGTCCGCAAACGCGGACTGACGATTGCGGTCGATCCGGCGCATAAGCGGCCGGAACCGCAGGAGAGCGCGCGCGAGGCCGTCGAGCATCTGCTGGGCTGCCGCACCGGCGCAGCCCTCAATGCGATGCGCCGCCTGCTGACGTGCTACGTGCCGCGCGAGATCCTCGACGCCTACGAGGATGTCCATGCCGGCAACCGCTCGACGGCGATCTGCCTGCTCGATCGATTCATTGAGCCCAGTGAAGCCGCGACGGCGACTAAGCTGCCAAAGAGTCAGAAAGGCGCGACCACCTACGACCAGGCGCCGACCGACCCACACCACGGCGGAAAGGTCTGGCCATGACCAACCGCCCGATCATATTCTCAGGCCCCATGGTCCGCGCGCTACTCGCAGGCACCAAAACGCAGACGCGGCGGGTGCTCAAGGCTGCGGTTCCCGAGCCGCCGGCGCACAACAATATCGTGCACCCACCGAAGCACGCCGCGCCCTATCTCGACAGCTACTGCAGCCAGCGCCCGACGGATGCGAACCCGCGCGGCATGTCGAGCAGCTGGTGCTGGTGGACACGCGACAACCGCTGCGGCGAGCACTTCGCCGTGCGCTATGTGCCCGGCGACAGACTCTGGGTGCGGGAGACGACGATCATCGCGCCGCCAAATTGGACCAGCACACCGGTCAACCCGCGCGGGCCTGACCGGCGCGAGACGGCATATCGGGCCGACGACAAGAATGATGATATCGGCGATGCTGCGCGCGACTACGGTCTCAAGGCCACGTCATCCATCTACATGCCCCGTTGGGCATCGCGGCTGACGCTGACCGTCACCGATGTCCGCGTCGAGCGGCTGCGGGACATCAGCGAGGCCGATGCCATCGCCGAGGGCTGCAAGGTGGTCCGCGAGCACTGCTATGTGTTCGATGGCACCGACTATGACAACGCCGGTCTGTGTCACAGCCGCGCATCCACCGCTTACGCCATTCTCTGGGACAAGATCAACGCCGCCAATGGCAAGAGGTGGGCCGATAACCCGTGGGTGGTCGCGCTGACGTTCGCGGTCGCCCAGCGCAACATTGATGACATCACCCTCCCTGCAGCGCAGGGCGTAGCCGAAGGCGTCGGCGCTGGCGCCGCCCCGGCCGGAGCGCGACCAGCGCGTGAGGCCCAGATATGAAAAAACCTCGCCCCTACGCCCCCGACTACGTGTCGGCGGCGACGCTGGCCTACCGGCTCGACATCGGGCTGTCGACGGTGAGCGACCACGTCAAGCGCGGCCTGTTGCCGCCACCGATCGAGATCAGCCCCGGCCTGCGGCATTGGCGGTGGGCCGACGTCGAGGCCTTCATCGCCGCCCGCAACGGGCTGGACGGTGCCAGCACCGACCCCCTACCCTCCGACGATCCATTCGTCAGAGGGCTCAACCATGTCGCGTCCCCGCATGCCTAGCATCACCCTTCCACCGCACGTCCACCTGGTCCGCGCCC
>JANNSA010000301.1:0-3290 GCA_031402115.1 Hyphomicrobiaceae bacterium
ACTGCAAGCTCCTGCCGTGGAATGGTGGGTTACGGCCGAGATGGCCTAACCCACCCTAGGATCTCGACACCTTCCCGCGAGCCCGCGCATGACCACCACCAGCCGCTTTGCCACGCTGTTCGAGCCCATCCGCATCGGACCTGTGACGGCACCGAACCGCTTTTATCAGGTGCCGCACTGCACCGGCATGGGCTATGAGCGGCCGCGCGCGCTGGCAGCCATGCGCGGCATCAAGGCCGAGGGCGGCTGGGGCGTCGTCAATACCGAGTATTGCTCCATTCACCCGACGTCGGACGATGGCGCCTATCCGTTCTGCTCGCTGTGGGACGAAGACGATGTGCGCGCCATGGCGGCGATGGTGGCGGCGGTCAAGGCGCATGGCAGCCTAGCCGGCGTCGAATTGTGGCATGGCGGCTTCCGTGCCTCCAACCTGGTGACGCGCGAACCTGCGATCGGGCCGTCGAGCCTGCCGGTCAGTTTCGATCCGTGGCAGTGCCGGGCGATGGACTTCGCCGACATCCGCGCCTTCCGCACGTGGCACAAGATGGCCGCCCGGCGCGCCAAGCAGGCTGGCTACGACATCGTCTATGTCTATGCCGGGCACACGTACTTGCTGGCGCAGTTCCTCGACCCGGTCATCAATCAGCGCAGCGACGCTTACGGCGGCAGCATGGAAAACCGCTGGCGGCTGGTGCGAGAAGTGTTGGAAGACACGCGCGAGGCGGTCGGCGACCATTGTGCGGTGGCCATGCGTGTTGAAGTCAATGACGAGCGTGGCGGTAGCCTTGAAGAACGCCGCGAGATGCTGATGGCCTTGGCGCCGCTGGTCGACCTCTACAACCTGACGATCACTGACTACAGCCAGGAAATGGGCACCTCGCGCTTTGTTCCGGAAGGCTCGCTGGAGCCACACATCGCCGGTATTCGTGCCCTGACGGGTAAGCCTGTGGTCAGCGTCGGCCGCTTTACCAGCCCCGACAGCATGCTGGCTCAGGTCAAGCGCGGCGTGCTTGACCTGATCGGCGCGGCACGGCCTTCCATTGCCGATCCGTTCCTGCCGCTGAAGATCAGGGAGGGCCGCTTCGACGACATCCGCGAATGCATCGGCTGCAACATCTGCTACGCCGGCAATAGCCGCAGCGCGCCGATCCGCTGCACGCAGAACCCAACCATGGGCGAGGAATGGCGGCGTGGCTGGCACCCGGAGAATTTCGGCACGGCGAGCGATCCTGAGGATGTGCTGATTGTTGGCGCCGGACCTGCCGGGCTTGAGGCTGCGCATGTGCTGGGCAAGCGCGGCCACCGTGTGACCGTGGCGGAAGCGCGCAATGAGCTGGGCGGCCGGGTGACGCGCGAGAGCCGCCTGCCGGGATTGAGCGAGTGGGCGCGGGTGCGCGACTACCGCGTGCAGCAACTTAACAAGCTAGCCAATGTCGCGGTGCACAAGTCCAGCCCGATGACCGCTGATGACGTGCTCGAGACCGGCATCCGCCATGTCATCCTGGCAACTGGCAGCCGCTGGCGCGCCCATGGCCAGGGCCGCCAGCATCCAGCACCAGCTGCTGGCTTCGCGGGTCAAGCAGTGCTGACGCCGGACGATATCATGGACGGCAAGCTGCCGGCAGGTCCCGCCGTGATCTTCGACGATGAGGGCTATTCCATCGCCTCTGTGATCGCTGAACTACTGGTGGCTAAGGGCATTGCCACCACTTATGTGACGCCCGATGGCGTCGTCAGCGCCTGGAGCGAAATGACCGGCGAGCAGCATCGCATCCAGGCGCGGCTGATAGAGCTCGGTGTGCGGATTGTCGTGTCGCACGCGGTGACAACGGTGACTGCCAAGTCCGTGACGCTGGCGTGTGTCTATTCCGGCCGCGAATCCTTCTTAGCGTGCGGCGGGTTGGTGTCCGTCACCTCACGCGCACCGGCGGACGATCTGTGGCAGGCGCTGACGGCGCGGGCGCATGGCCTTGCGTCACTGCACCGCATCGGCGATTGCGTGGCTCCCGGCCTGATCGCCCAGGCCGTCCACGACGGTCACCGCGTCGGCCGCGAGTTCGGTGTTGCGTCCGTTCCTGCCGTCCGGCGCGACCGGGTGGTAGTGGCGACGTGAAGTCCCGTCGGCTTGAGGCCATTTCGAACCATAATCGCGGCGAACTCATCGGCAAACTGGGTTGCGAGTGCGTAGGGTTCGAAAGGCCTTCTGCAGGCCGCATCGCACCGAAACGAGCCGTGGGCGCCAGCCTCTGGTGCGATACGGCGAAGCTGCCTTTCGCACCCTACGGCACGGCAAACTGGGTTGCGAGTGCGTAGGGTGCGAAAAGCCTTCTGCAGGCCGCATCGCACCGAAACGAGCCGTGGGCGCCGGCCTCTGGTGCGATACGGCGAAGACGCCTTTCGCACCCTACGACGCGGCGCATCCGGTCTCGAAGTGGTTCACTTGGTGCGCTGACTGTCCTTAAGTCCGTGCGCCGAGCTGGTTGTGCTTGCGCTTGATCAGGGCCTGCGCGGTTTCCACGGCGACAGCGGCGTCGCGGCAATAGGCGTCGGCGCCGACAGCTCGGCCGAATTCCTCATTCAAGGGCGCGCCGCCGACCATGATGATCAGGCTATCGCGCAGGCCCTTTTCCTTGAGCGTATCGACCACCACCTTCATGTACGGCATTGTCGTAGTCAGCAGCGCTGACATGCCGATGATGTCCGGTTGGTGCTCGTCGATCGCGGCGAGATATTTCTCGACGGAATTGTTGATGCCGAGATCGACGACTTCGAAGCCGGCGCCTTCCATCATCATACCGACCAGGTTCTTGCCGATGTCGTGAATGTCGCCCTTGACGGTTCCGATCACCATCTTGCCCTGCTTTGGCGCGCCGGTGGCGGCGAGCAGCGGCCGCAGGATGAACATGCCGGCCTTCATGGCGTTAGCCGACAACAGAACTTCCGGCACAAACAGAATGCCGTCGCGGAAGTCGATGCCGACAATGCGCATGCCCTCAACCAGGGCTTCCGTGAGAACCTTGTAAGGAGCCCAGCCGCGGCCAAGCAGAATGTGAACCGCCGTCACAACTTCTTCCTTGAGGCCGTCATAGAGATCGTCATGGACCTGCTGGACCAGTTCCTCGTTGTTCAAGGTGTTCAGGTCAAGATCGCCAGCGTCGCTCATGGAACACTCCGGTATCGCGGGGGTTTCGCGGGTTTGTGAGATTTCAGACTACACGGTACTTGCGCCAATCGGGGTCCGCACCGCGACTTTCCCATGCCGGAAAGCGACGGTTGAGACAAGGTCTTAT
>JANNSA010000302.1:0-21858 GCA_031402115.1 Hyphomicrobiaceae bacterium
CTGGGCTGAGCCGTTCGCGAAGCCCAGCACCACAGGCGGTGCGGCGGCGGCATGCTGGGCTTCGCCAGGGGCTCAGCCCAGCCTACGAGCCCAGCCCAGCAACCGCGCCGGACTTCAGCAGCATAAAGTTGATGCTGTCGATCAGCGCTTCGAAGCTGGCATCGACGATGTTGGGCGAGACGCCGATGGTGAACCAGCGGCGGCCGGTGCCGCTGTCCATGCTCTCGACCAGAACGCGGGTAACGGCCCCTGTGCCGCCCGTCAGGATGCGCACCTTGTAGTCGACCAGTTCCAGGTCGGCGATGTGTTCCTGGTATTTGCCGAGGTCCTTGCGCAGCGCCCTGTCGAGGGCGTTGACCGGACCATTGCCGTCGGCGACTGACCACAAGGGTTCGGCGCTGCCCTCGACATAAACCTTTACCTGGGCTTCCGAAACGGTAACCAAATCGCCCTTGGCGTTATGGCGGCGCTCGACCATGACGCGGAAGCTGTCGACGGTGAAATAGCGCGGCACCTCACCCAGTTCGCGCCGTGCCAGCAGTTCGAACGAAGCGTCTGCCGTCTCGTAGGCGTAACCCTCGCCTTCGCGCCGTTTGACCTCGTCGAGGATGCGGCCGATTGCCGGATGCTCCTTGTCGAGCATGATGCCGATGCGTTCCAGTTCGGCGATGATGTTGGATCGGCCGGCCTGATCCGAGACCAGCACGCGGCGGCGGTTGCCGACAGCCTCGGGCCGGACATGCTCGTAGGTCTCGGGGTTCTTGACCAGTGCCGAGGCATGGATGCCGGCCTTGGTGGCAAAGGCGCTGTCGCCGACATAGGGCGCCTGCCGGTCGGGCGAGCGGTTCAGCACCTCGTCGAGCAGCTTGGAAGCATGACTAATGCGCACCAGCCGCTGCGGCGTGACGCTGGTCTCATAGCCATCGGCGAACTCGGACTTCAGCAGCAGTGTCGGAATGATCGATGTGAGGTTGGCGTTGCCCGTGCGCTCGCCGAGCCCGTTCAGCGCGCCCTGGATCTGACGGGCGCCAGCGCGCACGGCGGCGAGCGTGTTGGCGACGGCGTTGTCGGTGTCGTTGTGCGTATGGATGCCAATCCGGTCGCCGGGCAGCGCCTTGCACACCGCTGTGACAATGGCGTCCACCTCATGCGGCAGCGTACCGCCATTGGTGTCGCACAGCACCGCCCAGCGGGCGCCGGCCTCGATCGCGGTGCGGGCGACGGCGAGTGCATAGGCCGGATTGGCCTTAAAGCCATCAAAGAAGTGCTCGCAGTCGATCATCGACTCGCGGCCCGACGCCACCACCGCCTGCACGGATTGCGTGACGCTTTCAAGGTTCTCCTCATTGCTGCAGCCGAGTGCTACGCGGACATGGAAGTCCCAGGCCTTGGCAACCAGGCAGATCGCGTCGGCCTTGGCATCGAGGATGGCGCGGAAGCCCGGATCGTTGGACACCGAACGGCCAACCCGCTTGGTCATGCCAAAGGCCACCAGCTTGGCGTGATTGAGCGGCCGCGGCTCCGCAAACAGCGCCGTGTCGGTGGCGTTGGCGCCGGGATAGCCGCCCTCCACATAATCGACGCCGAGTTCGTCCAGCGCCGTCATGATGCGTAGTTTGTCAGCCAGCGAGAAGTCGACGCCTTGCGTTTGCGCGCCATCACGCAATGTCGTGTCGAACAGATGCAGGCGGGCGCGACTCATGATGACGGACTTTCGAGCAACAACGCGATCGCAGCAACGAACTGTTCAGCGCGTTCGACAATTCCGGCAACGACGTCCGGATCGAGCGCCAAGTCATCGTAGTCCGCCAACAGTCTCAGGTCTTCGGCGTCCTGGATCGAGCGACCATGCTTGCGATCGAGACTCATGCCCATGATCACATGTTTGTGGAATCGGGCGATAATCGTTCCGCGAGTTCGAGCCTTCGCGAGCGCAGGATCGATATGGGCGAGCACGGTACGCACGGCGTAGAACATAGCGAAGTAGGCTCGATTTGACGCACCGATCAGATCGCCAGCATCGAGCAACTGTCGTGCCGACTGGCTCGTTACAAGTGATCGCTCCAAGTGACTCATGACGCCAGGCTCAAGCGGCGGGCATCGCGTTTCATTGTCGCCAGCGTTCGATCGAGCATCGTTGGAGCCAAGCCGGCCCATTGCGATTCTGTGATCGGCCACGATTGGATGAAGAGTTCCGTATTGACGAGCGCGTCATAGGCATAGTCGTTCATTGCTTCCTTCTCTCGCCAGAACGACCACGCGCCGTCGGCAAGTAACAAGACAACATCGACATCGCTGCACTCGTCAGCATTACCGCGCGCATGGCTACCAACCAAGTAAAGCCCATGAAGCCGTTCGCCATAGTGCTTGGCCGCAGCGCGCAAGAATTCGTCAAAGGCGGCACGCTGTTCGACGCTCATGGCGGTCTCGTTCGCGCCCCTCACCGCTTCACCTCCCAGGTTGTCGCTGGCTGGCCCGTCGTCGCGTCCTTGACGTCCTTGATGGCCAGGCCCATGGCCGCCAATTCATCGCGGATGCGATCGCTCTCGGCGAAGTTCTTGCTGCGGCGGGCGGCTAGGCGCGCCGCGATCAGTTCGTTGACCTTGGTCACGTCGACGGTGACGCCGGCAGTGCGCAGCGCGCTCCACGTCGACGCCGTCGCACGCAGCAGGCCAAGCGGCTTGGCAGACGCCTTCAGCGCCGCGCGCGCTTCTTCCTTGGTGCGCGCCGCCGCGCCGCCCGCTGGCGGACTAAACAGCGCGTGCAGTTCGGCGACAGCCTTGGGCGTGTTGAGGTCGTCCGTCAGCGCCTCCATCACCGTCTCTGCCGGCTCGGCGCTGATCTCGGCGTCGCCAATGAAATCATACCATCGGTCGAGTGTTTTGATGCTGTCTTCCAGTCCCTTGACGGTCCAGTTGATCGGCTGGCGGTAGTGCGTGCCGAGCATGGTCAGGCGGATTGCTTCGCCCGGCCAATCTGCCAGCAACTCCTTGATGGTGACGAAGTTGCCAAGCGACTTCGACATCTTGTCGCCTTCCACCTGCAGGAAGCCGTTGTGCATCCAGATGCTGGCGAGCGCCGGCGTGCCATGCGCGCAGCGACTTTGCGCCAGCTCATTCTCGTGATGTGGGAACACAAGGTCAATGCCGCCGCCGTGGATATCGAACATCGCACCGAGGTGCTTGCCGGCCATCGCCGAGCATTCGATATGCCAGCCGGGCCGGCCGTTCGCTGCGATGCCGCCAGGCGAGGGCCAAGCCGGCTGCGTGGCGTCCGACGGTTTCCACAGCACGAAGTCCATGGCCCCGCGCTTATACGGTGCCACATCAACGCGGGCGCCAGCCTCCATCTCGTCAAGGCTGCGGTTGGTGAGGCGGCCGTAATCGGGCATCGACGACACGTTGAACAGCACGTGGTCCTCGGCGACATAAGCGTGGCCACGCGCGATCAGCGTGTCGCACAGCACGCGCATCTCATCGATGTGATCGGTGGCGCGCGGCGACACTGTCGGTGCCAGCGCGCCAAGCCCGGCGACATCGTGCTCAAACTGGGCGGCGGTGGCTTCCGTCAAGTGCCGGATAGCGGCCACCGGGTCCATGTCTGGAAAGCGCTCGACGGCGCGCGCGTTGATCTTGTCATCGACGTCCGTGATGTTGCGCGCATAGGTGACATGCTTGGCGCCGTAGACGTGCCGCAACAGCCGGTAGAGCACGTCGAAGACCAGAATCGGCCGGGCATTGCCGACATGCGCCAGATCATAGACCGTCGGCCCGCAGACATACATGCGGACGTTGGTGGGATCGAGCGGCGTGAGCAGCTGCTTGGTGCGGCTCATGGTGTCGTACAGCGTGATCTGGCGCACGGTCTTCCTGCTCATGACGATACCCTGCGGACGGCAACGCCATCCCATATCAAGCTGGTGCAGGTTTCCGGAGTGTTAAGGGCTCATGCGAGCAACAGCGGACATCCGCGCCAGCGATTAAAGCTAGCTCGTAATCGATGGTGTGCCACACGCGCACACGGTCTGTCCCGACTGGTTCATGCCATGGTCTATGCGGGAACACGGCCGCTGGCGTCAAGCAGGGATTGCCGCCACAGCTGGGACAGTGTGGCTTGGCGGGATTGTTGCTGTGTTCGGCCGGTCTGGCTTGCCGAACCAAGACCCGCTACCGTCGAGCCATGCGCACTGTTCTCGTCTATACCGCCGCCGCCTTCGCCGAGATTACGGGGTGCTTTGCCTTCTGGGCGTGGCTGAAGCTCGGCCGGTCGGTGTACTGGATCGCGCCGGGCGTATTGCTGCTGGCGCTGTTCGCCGCGCTGTTGACGCTGATCCCGGCCGCAGCCGCGGGGCGCGCCTATGCTGCGTATGGCGGCATTTACATCGTCGCGTCGCTCTTCTGGATGGCGGCCGTGGAGCGGGCTGTGCCCGACAAGTGGGACGGGCTCGGCGCCGCGATTTGCCTGGTGGGTGCGAGTGTAATCCTGTTTGGTCCCCGTTCGGCGTGATCGCCCGTGACTTTCGCAGCGCCGTGTTGAATGGCGTGCGCTATAGAGCGTTTCTCCCGACCACGATGCGAGTGCGCATGGCCGCTGAAACTCCCTTTGCGTCAATCTGGCCGCGTTTTCCGGCGAGCACACCGGGCATGCGCATTGGCCTGCTCGGTGGTTCGTTCAATCCGGCCCATGACGGCCACCGGCAGATCTCGCTGGAAGCGCTGGCGCGGCTTGATCTCGATCGCATCTGGTGGCTGGTGACACCGGGCAATCCGTTGAAGGATCATGGCGAGCTCAAGCCACTCGACGAGCGGTTGCGGCAAGCGGCAGAGTTGGCCGCGCATCCGCATATCGATGTCACCGGCGTCGAGGCGGCACTCGGCAGCCGCTACACGGCACTGACATTGCGGCACATCCGCAAGCGGCATCGTGGAGTGCATTTCGTCTGGCTGATGGGCGCTGATAATCTCGCCCAGTTCCATCGCTGGCGCGATTGGCGGCGGATCGTTGCGACCATGCCCGTTGCGGTGCTTGACCGTCCCGGTTGGCGGCTGGAGGGGCTTGCGGCACCGGCCGCCATTGCCTACGCGCACGCCCGTTTGCCGGAAGCCAAGGCGCGCGATCTGGCGGTTGCCCGGCCACCAGCCTGGACCTTCCTGTCGGTGCCGCTGTCGCCTTTGTCGTCGACGGCGCTGCGCGCCAAGTCCCGCCTCAAGCCGCCAGTGCGGAGCCTGTTAAGCAGTGCGGAGCCTGTGATGAGCATCGCCGGCAGCCTCGAAATCGATGGCGCCAGCGTGCGCTTAAGCCCGCGCGATCCCGCGTTCATGGCCGATCCCTACGCCACCTATCACCGCATCCGCGCCGTCGCGCCGCGCTTCTATTGGCACGACTACGGCTTCTGGTGCTTTGCTGCTCATGCTGATGTTTCCAACCTGCTGCGCGACCGCCGCTTCGGTCGGCAGATGCTGCATGTGGCCAGTCGCGCGGAGCTCGGCTGGCCCGAGCCTGATCCGCGTCTCGCCGCCTTCCATACCGTCGAAAGCCACTCCCTGCTGGAACTGGAACCGCCCGCCCACACAAGGCTGCGCGGTCTGGTGACGCGGGCGTTTGTCTCGCGTCAGATCGAGCGCCTGCGACCGCGCATGGCCGCGCTGTCGCATGCGTTGATTGATGATTTCGTGGCGAACGGCGCCGTCGATCTGCTGCCGGCTTTCGCCGAACCGATCCCGGTGACTGTGATCGCCGAATTGCTTGGCATCGAAACGGCGATGACCAACCAGCTGCTGAGTTGGTCACACGCGTTGGTGGCGATGTACCAGTTCCGCCGCAGCGCCGCCGAGGAAGAGGCCGCCGTCAGGGCCGCGATCGCATTCACGGATTATTTGCGCGCCGTCATCACCGGGCGGCGGGCGCGGCCGCAAGACGCCTTGCTTGACCACTTGATTGCCGCTGAAAGCGAGGCTGGCAAGCTGACAGAAGACGAGATCATCTCGACCGCCATCCTGCTGTTGAATGCCGGTCACGAGGCGACCGTTCATGCGATCGGCAACGGTGTGAAGTCGCTGCTGGAAGCCGGGCTGGGGGCGCCTGATCTGAGCCGCCCGGACGCCATGCCGGGTATCGTGGAAGAGGTGATGCGCCACGATCCGCCGTTGCACATGTTCACGCGCTACGCCCTGGAGGATATCGATCTCGACGGTATTGCTTGCAAGCGCGGCGACCAGATCGGTCTGCTGCTCGGCGCCGCCAACCGCGACCCGGCCCGCTTTGCTGAGCCCGACCGCTTTGATCCAGCCCGCAGCCCCAATCCGCACCTGGCACTCGGCGCCGGCATTCACTTCTGCCTCGGCGCGCCGCTCGCCCGGCTAGAGCTGGAAGTGGCGCTGCCGATTCTGTTCCAGCGATTGCCGCGTCTGGCGTTGGCGGAAGCCCCACGCTACCGAGACACCTATCATTTTCACGGCCTCGAGCGGTTGCGTCTTACGTGGTGAGTTTACGCGGCGGCGCGCTCACCACTCATCACGCACGGCGACGTTGCCAGCGATTTCCTGGCAGCGCTGGCGGGTCGGGTCTGAGGTCTCGGCCGGCAGGTCCTTCAGCGGAAAGAAGCCAGTCTCGCGGATCTCGATAGTGCTGGCCGGCACGCTTGGACGCTGCCAGCTGTCGACCACATACATGGCGATGTGATCGCCCGGAAACTTGCTGAAATTGCCAAACAGGCCATGCAGCTTGGGCGTACCGGTGACCACCACGCCCGTCTCTTCCCGCAGCTCGCGCGCCAACGCCTGCAGTGCCGTCTCGCCCCATTCGACACCGCCGCCGGGAAAATGCCAGCCCGGATGGTAGCCGTGCCGCACCAGCAGCACGCGGCCTTCGCCATCGCGCACCATCCCTTGCGCACCCAATGTCAGTCCGCGTCGCATCCGCCAAAACGGCCGTATTGCGCGCATCGCCAGGCTCTGTATCGGGTTCATTCGGTCTCGCAGGTTGTTGAGTGCACTCGGTGTCGGGCACTCGTACCAAGCTTCATAGGATCTGGCACATGGCCCAGGGCAATTCAGTTTTCATCTTGATCGCCAATAGCGTTGCAGTTTCGGCGGATCACTCACACCGCCGATATCCCGGCGCAGGAGTGTGTGCAGTTCCGTAAGTATACAATGCCCTATGCAACGATAAATCAGCATTGTATTACGAGAATACATGCGATAAATATTCTATAGATCCAATAAAGCAGTGTATCAATTAACTGTTGTATTCGAATTACAGAGACATTTACTGTTGATCCAACTACAGTTCTCGGCATGGGTGCCGCCGCCGGGAGTCTTCTCGAGAGCTGGTCGGGACGACGGGGCCCTCGCGATCACTCGGCCGATTCCATCAGCTGAGTTCGGGTTTGTGAGGCGCTGCTGGGCACTATCGGCAAATCCGGAGTGATGTCCGGGCTGGCGCTTGACATGTCGAGAGATAGCGGTCGGACGGCCAGGGCCTCATCACCCATCACCATCATCGCGCTGGCCGTCCGGCCTTCCTTTTCGGGTTGCGTACACCACCGCCTCTCAAGATGTAGCTGCAGCTTTCAGCGCTCGATGCAACGAGCTCGCAGTGTGGATAGCGCTTCCATCCGCCGGTGGGCTCAGGCCCCAAGGCCGCCCGGACGATAGGCCGGACACCTAACTCCTGATCTACTTCAGGTCATGAGTGATGCGACGTTGGTATCAGTGCCGGACACCGGGTGGCATTGCTAGCCGCGTGGCCGCGACGTTCGCAACGGCGCGGTGACGGCTTGGGCGTCTGGCAGTGCTGCCAGATCGTCGACGGACACGCTCAAGCGGCGGCGCCAATTCGGGCGCTCGCGGTCGGTGCCTGGCAAGTTGAGCGGCTCGGTCTCGCCCGTCAAATCATCGACTTGGACCAGCAGCAGCAGCGCCGGACTGGCGCTGACAGCGGCGTGCACGGCAACCAGCGGATCGCTACCTGCGTGCTCCGGTACCATGGCGGCGACGGTCTGCGCCAAAGCTCTGGCCTCATTGACGCGCGCGTCTTCGGCACGGTGGCGCTGCTCCGAAGTGACGCGACCCAGCTCAGCATCGAGCGCGATATCGAGGCCCTTCTGCCAGCCCCGGAAAGTCGGCAAATCGTGCGAGGAAAGACAGGCCGCCGCCAACGCCGGATAGGTTGCAGGCGAACGGAAGCCGGCGCCCTCGCGCTCAAACCACAGCACCAGATAAGACAGGATGCCGGCGGCACTCATGGCGCCACGCAGGCCGTCAGGGACCGTGCCTAGATCCTCGCCGATGACGGCGCATTGGGCCTTGCGGCTCTCGATAGCGGTCAGAGCAAGTAGCGCGTCGAGCGGCTGCTGGACATAGGCGCCATCGCGGCCCTCGGCGCCGCGCGGCACCCAGAACTGGCGCATGAAGCCAAGGATATGGTCGATACGCAGCAGTCCAGCATGTCGCATGTTGGCTGCCAGCAACGCCTGCATCGGCTCGTAACCGGCTTGCTCCAGGGCGTGCGGGTCGTACGGCGCGAGGTTCCAGACCTGGCCGGCGCGCGAGAACGGGTCAGGCGGCGCGCCGAGCGAAACGCCCTCGGCGAACAGCTGTGGTTCAGCCCACACCTCACCACTGTCAAAGGCGGTACCGAGCGCCATGTCGCGGTACAGCCCATAAGTCAGGCTGGCGGCCTTGGCGGTTGCGGCAGCGGCGGCGAATTGGCGTTCGCATTGCCATTGTAGCCAGCACCGGAAACCCAGCGCATCAGCCTCGTCCGGCTGCGGCCAGATCGGTTCAAGGCTGCTCAAGGCGGTGCGGTCGACATTGCCGGCCTGGTTGGCCAGGACTTCGAACTGCGCGTGTCTAGCAAGGCGATCGCCGCCGCCTGCGACAAACTGGGCTAGTTCAGCGGTTTCCGCCGCCGCATGACCGGGCTTGCTGAAATCGCGCCAGAACCCTTCCAGCACGTGCCGCTTGAGTTGCCAGACGCCGGTATAGTCGACCGTCCGAGCTTGCGCGAGACCTGCAAGGGCTGCGCCCGCCGCTGACAATCGCGCCGTGCCCTCGCCGCCTGGCATCGCGGCCGCAAGGGCAGTGAGGTCAAGATAGATCGGATCCAGCCGGTGGCGGTCCGATGATTGATAGGGGCTAGCCCGCTCGCGGTCAGTTGGGAACAGGTGGTGCAGCGGATTGATGCCGGCAAATGCGCCGCCAAGCGCCGCGCTGGCCTTGGCGAAGCGGCCAAGCGTACGAAAATCGCCAATGCCCGCATCGCCCGTATGGCGCAGCGCGTAGAGATGGCTGGTCAGTCCGAACAGCCGCGTCGCCGCCGGAACCGAATGGACAGCACCGGGTGAAATGATCAGTCTCGACGCCGTTCCGGGCGCTTGCTCGAAGTGCAATGTGTGGACGCCGGCCGGCAGGGTTCCGAGCGCCAGCGTCGCGGTGAGAATGGCAGCATCGTTGGCACCGCCAATTCCGCTGAGATCGCTGGGGCCTGCCATGACGCGGCGCTGCTCGCCACCGGCCAGCGTCAGCACCAGGGCATCACGTCGAAATCCGTGGCTGGCAAGCGCGCGCTTGGTGACTAAAGTTGGCGCGTGGCTGGTGCCAAGAACCGTCAGGGGCAGACGTCGTTGACTGTGCGCCTGGGCACGCTCCGCCAGCGCCGCGCGCGCGTCACTGGCCGTAGCATATGGCACGCGCATGGCCGCCAGCAGCGCGCGCTGCGTGCCGGCGCTGACCGTATGATGCGTACCATCGACTTCCCACCAGTCCGCCTGGATGCCGTAGGCGCCAGCGAGGCGCGCCAGCGTGCCATCGTCGGCGGTGCTGGAACGGCGGACGGGCGCACTGGCAATTTCAATGAACACCGTGACGCCTCGAGCTGCGAGCATTGTTGCAGGCTCGTCAACAGGATGCGTCATCAGCGAAGCTGCGGCGCTATCGCAAATCCGTTGCCACGCCAGCCCAGCGCCGGCTGCCGGCAGGCGCACGGATTGTTCGTGCGCCGAGCGATTGAACCAGAGGCTCAGTCGCCGGTCATCCTGATGCAGCTGCAGCGCAAAGACATCGGCGCTGGACCAGTCAGCGGCAGCCAAGGGCAGACCTTCGGATTGCAACCAGACGGCATCCGCGAATGCTGCCGACGCTGCAATGCGGCCGCTCAAGTGCCGGTCGGTTGCAAAGCCATGCAGCGCCCGCAACCGCACCAGTCCGCCAGCAAATGCCGCCAGTTCCGTGTCGGCGTTTTCCCAGTCGAGCCAAGTGGTTGCGTTGTCCTGTGCATAGGCGTTGTTGTTGCCGCCTTGCGTGCGGCCGAACTCGTCGCCTGCCGTCAGCATCGGCGTGCCGCGCGACAGCATCAGCGTGGCCAGCAAGGCGCGCACATCGCGGCGGCGCGCAGCGTTGATCACTGGATCGCCGGTCGCGCCCTCGATGCCGTTGTTCCATGACCAGTTGGCGCCGGTGCCGTCACGATTGCCCTCGCCATTGGCTTGGTTGTGCTTGCCGGCATAGGCGACCACGTCGGCCAGTGCGAAGCCGTCATGGGCAGCCACTGAGTTGACGCTGGCCGACGGTGGCCGGTGTTGGCCGGCAAACACATCCGCCGAGCCCGCCAGCCGGGTTGCCAGACCGCCTGCCGCGCCGGCATCGCCACGCCAGTAGCGGCGCACGTCGTCGCGATAATGGTCGTTCCACTCCAGCCAAGGCGCGCCAAAGGCTCCGAGCTGATAGCCGCCCGGGCCAATATCCCACGGTTCGGCAATCAGCAGCGAGTTCTTGAGCACGGGGTCTTGGGCAATTGCTGCGAGCAGCGGTGCATGCGGCGAGAAGCCGGCGGCGGTGCGCCCCATAACGGGCGCCAGATCAAAGCGGAAACCGTCAATCCCTGTCACGCGCACCCAGTGCCGCATGGCATCCATAGCCAGCGCCACGACGGGTGCGCGGTCGAGCGCCAAGGTGTTGCCGCAGCCAGAATGATTGACCAGCTGACCATTGGCTTCGTGCGCGAAGTACAGCGCGTTGTCGATACCGCGCAGCGACAAGGTCGGCCCGCCGGCATCGCTCTCGCCCGTATGATTGAACACGACGTCGAGCACCACGCCGATGCCTGCCGCGTGCAAGGCCGCGACGGTTGCGGCGATCTCAGCCATGCCGCCCGGCGCCAGTCGCGGATCGGGCGCGAAGAAGGTGATGGGGTTATAGCCCCAGGCATTGCGCAGGCCCTGCTCAGCCAGGTGCCGTTCGTCGATCGCCGCCATCAGCGGCATCAATTCGACGACGCCAACGCCGAGCGCCGTTAGGTGCGCGATGATGGCGGGATGCGCCAAAGCCGCGACGGTTCCGCGCTGTTCCTGCGGGATTGCGGGGTGCCGGGCCGTGAACGCTTTGACGGGCACCTCATAAATCAGATCGCGCGCCGGATTGGCGGTCCAGGCAGGTCCGCCATAGGCCGGCAGCGCCGCCTGCACGATCGCCTTGGGCACCAGTCTCGCGGTATCGACACCGCTCGCTGCCAGATCTCGATGCCAGACAAACGGCCGGTCCAACTGGGCGGCATAGGGGTCGACCAGCAGCTTGGTGGCGTCGAACCGGTGGCCCTGCTCCGGTGCCCATGGGCCCTCGGCGCGCAGGCCATAGCGATCACCAGCGCTGACGCCGGCGACGCTGCAATGCCAGACATCGCCACGCCGCACGGTGAGCGGAACACGCGCCGTCTCGTGGTCTTCGCCATCAAACAAGCACAACCAAACCGCCGTCGCGTGCCGCGCGATGACGGCTATCGACACTGTGCCGTCATTCAGCGTGGCGCCCGGTTTCCAGGATTCCTTGGTTGACAAGTCAGCTTTCCCCAATGGCATTCGGTCAACGGCGTGCCGATCTCTTCGCGACCACTAGCGCAAGCCCGAAATCGCAGAAAGTACGCCATCCATGTAGGGGTGAGCCGGGGCTCGCCCGCGTGCCTCCCAGGAGCGCGCGAGATCAAGCAGAAGATTGGCGCCTCCTTGTTAGCGCCGCAGCTCGTGGCACGCGGGCGAGTCACGGCTCGCTCCTCCATGGATAGCGCAGACCACCGCTGCCAAGCTTTACCCGCTGCGCTCGTGGCGCGGCAGATCGTCGGCCACGTCAAACCACGGCAATTGTTCGGCGACGTAGACATGTTCAGTCGGCGAAAACGCCGTTGGATCGCTCAGCGTGCCGGCATAAATATGGATTTCACCGGGACTGTTGACGCCCTCGAAACTCATCGGCGAGCCGCAGCGGCCGCAGAAGCTGCGGATCACACCAGGCGACGAAGCGTAGTGGGCGGGCGCGCCTTTGGTGTAACGAAAGCTGCCGGCCAATACGCCGACAAACGCGGCGACCGGCGACGACGTCTGCCGCCGGCAGCTTTCGCAATGGCAATAGGCGTGCCACAACGGATCGCCCTGGTATTCGTAGGCAAGATCGCCGCACAGGCAATGTCCCGTCGTCGGCATGGTCGTGCCCCTCAAGCTGCGCGCGGTTGCACCAGCTGGCGGTTGATCATCAGCTCGGCGATCTGGATGGCGTTGAGCGCCGCGCCTTTGCGTAAGTTGTCGGAGACGACCCACATCACCAGGCCGTTTTCCACCGTCGTATCCTCGCGGATGCGTGACACGAAGGTGGCGTCATCGCCGACGCATTCCACCGGCGTGACATAGCCACTCGGCTCATGCTTATCGATCAGCAGGACGCCCGGCGCCTCGCGCAGGATATCGCGCGCCTCGTCGACCGAGATCGGCCGCTCGAACTCAATGTTGACGGACTCGGAATGACCGACGAACACCGGCACGCGCACGCAGGTGGCGACCACCCTGATCTTGGGATCGAGGATCTTCTTAGTCTCGACCACCATCTTCCACTCTTCCTTCGTGAAGCCATCCTCCATGAACACATCGATGTGCGGGATGACGTTGAAGGCGATCTGCTTACTGAATTTCCGTGCTGGCACCAACACGCCCGGCACGTACTTTGCCTTGGTCTGCTCGAGCAGTTCGTCAATGCCTTCCTTGCCAGCGCCCGACACTGATTGATAGGTCGAAACCACCACGCGCTTGATCTTGGCGTGATCGTGCAGCGGCTTCAACGCCACCACCATCTGCGCGGTGGAGCAGTTCGGATTGGCGATGATGTTCTTCTTCTTGAAGCCCAGCACGGCGTCGGCGTTGACCTCCGGCACCACCAGCGGCACGTCGATGTCGTAGCGCCAGCACGACGAGTTATCGATCACAACGGCACCCATCCGGCCGATCCGCGGACTCCAGTCTTTGGAGATCGCCGAGCCGGCCGACATCAGGCAGAAGTCGACCTTGGAGAAATCGAACTGCTCCAGGTCCTGACATTTCAGCACTTTGTCGCCGAACGAAACCTGCGTGCCGATCGACCGGCGCGAGGCGATCGGGATCACCTCCGAAACCGGGAATTCACGCTCGGCGAGGATGTTCAACATCTCGCGGCCGACATTGCCCGTGGCTCCGACCACGGCGACTCGATAGCCGTTCTGGCTCATTGAATTCAACGTCCTGTTCGGGGGGCCGGTCGCGATACCGGCGGCTCGTCAATTCTTACAGAAATCCGCGCGGCCATTGCAGGTGAAGCCACCACCATCGGCCTTGCATTTGTAGCGCTCGTTGCGGATGGCGTAGCCTTCAACCTTGCCATTCTGCAAGAAGCCGGGCCACAGGCCCCAGCTGACCGACTGCACCATGGTTTCCAACGCGTACCATTTCGCCGATTTCTCGGATTCCGCCGTCGCAACAGCGCCTTTGGTCAGGCAGGCGGCTGAAGCCGTCGTCGTGAACGCGGCGAGCGACAGGCACAATGTGGCGATGGTCAGCGTCGTCTTCATGAGCGGATTCCTTCGTCTGCAGTTGAGCGAGCCCTCAGTGTTTAGGCAGTGCCGCTGCTTCGGTCAACGCGGAGGTTCGTCACGGGCGATAGCAGAAAGCCGGCGCTAAGCCGTGAAGTCGCCAAATCGCTAATTCGCGACGTCTCGACTTGGCGATTTAACGACTTCACGCCGGCTTTCAGCGTCAACCTGACTGCCAGATGAACGCACCATTCAGACGCGGTTCCGCCGCGATGCTGTCCTATCGGCTTCAACAGCGCGAACCGAGGCCCACGCGCTCGCTGATCCCCCCGCCGAGGCCTCGCGCCAAGCATTGCAACCGGGACTTCGCAAGCTCCCGGGTTTCAGGAGAAACGCCCATGACCACCCGCATCAGACTGGCCCTGGCCAGCCTTGCCCTGTTCGCCACACTCGCCGCCCCAGCCCTTGCCGAGGACTATGCCACCGAGCGCTATCGCGTCGTGGAAGTTGCCGGCTCGCAAACCCTCTATATGTACTCCGGCCCAACCCAGCACGCCGACGTCGTCGTCGAGTTGCCGTTCGATGCACGCGGCCTGCGCGCTACCGGGGTCAATCAGGGTGCCTGGGTGCAGGTGACCTACATCAACGACACCCGTGAGGAATTCACTGGATGGGCGCCGCGCGCCACGTTGGCGACGGATGACGGCTACGCGCCAACCGTGTTCCGCGTTGTCGATGCCGGCGCCAAGGGCGTCGCGGTTCGCGCTGACATTGGCTGGGGCGCTGTGCTCGGCACCTTGCCGCGCGGCGCCAATGGTGTGCTGGCGCTCGGCGCCTGCGAAGAGGGCTGGTGCCCGGTCCGCTACGTCGGCAAGAAGCGCAGGTTTGAAGGCTGGGCGCCGGCGGGCAACTTAGCGGTCGCCGGCACGCGCCGCAGCTCCGATGATGACTACGCCGCCACCGAAGACCACAGCGGCCCGCGCCTCAGCGGCGACACCGCCGAGATGTTTGCAGCGATGCGCGCTGCCGCCAACCAGAACACCTACGCCTCCAAGAAGGCCGGCCATCGCGGCTTCTGGTGGGGCGTGATGCACCCGCGCGAGGCGTTCAACCGCTGAGCTGAGCTTACCTTCCCTCCCAACCACAGCAAAGGGCGCTCACGGGCGCCCTTTTTCGTTGCAGAGCAGGGACGGGGTCTGACCCCGTCGAGCAGAGCAGGGACGGGGTCTGACCCCGTCGAGCTATCGGCTGGCTTATGCGCGATCGGCATTCATCCGTAAGCGCCAACCTGCATGACGCCGTGCGCTTCTAACGCGTTCGCCAGCTTCGGCCGCTGGCGGACATGGCTGCAAACCTTGGCGACGGCGGGATAGGCGTCGAGGATCGTCTGTTCAGAGGGCTTGCCCCAGATCGCCAGCATGAACAGATAGAGGTCAAGGGCGGAGCAATTGGCGCCCATCATGAACGGGCCGCTCTCAGCCAAATGGCTGTTCACTATGCCATATTCCCGGTTCAGCTTCTCCAATCCCCACGCATCACCGCCGGCGGCCAGGTCGACGGAGGCGTACATGTTGGTGGACATGAAGTGCAGCCAGGAGAGGAACATGCCGTGGTCGGGCGTGCCAGGCTGCGGACCCATGCCCTTGCCAGGGTGGGCGGTAGTGAGAAAACTCACCATCGCCGCGCTCTCGATCATGGTGCGGCCATCGGCGAGGCCAAGCGCGGGAATCAGGCCAAGCGGGCTGATACGCTTGAACTCTGGTGCCTTGACCTGATCAGGCGTCATCCAGACGTTTTCGTAGGGCGCGCCCAGCTCCTCAAGCACGAGGTGCACGGCCAACGAGCCCCAGCATTTGACGTTGTAGAGTTTGTACATGGGGGTCCCCAGTTCGCCGCCCACCTCCAGCAAAGCAAATCGAGTGGCACGCGTCAATCGCGCTGGCGCTGGCGCGGAGGGTGGACCATGGCAATCTGGAAGGGTCTGGCCCTAGTCCAAATCCAGCTTCAACTGCTCCGCCTCGTGCTGGCGCATCCGCCTCGCCAAGTGCTCGATCCTATCGAACGGCACATGATCGGCGCTGATCAGGGAGCGCCTAGACTTTGCTTACGCCTCGACATAATCGGCCACGCTCGTTGCTGCGGGCACGACCACGCCGTCCGCCGTCAGACCTTCGATGTGGAACTTGATGGCGTCGCGCAATTCCTGATTAACGACTTCGATCGTCGAACCAGTAGCAATACAACCTGGCAAATCAGGCACATAGGCTGAGTAGTTAGCAGCTGTTTTTTCGATTACGATCGCGTAGCGCAGAATCCTAGTTCTCGATTCCAGCTTGCTTCTTGATACTGGCCCAAGTGCCAGGAGCAATGTCGTCGCCCGGTTTGCCCGCGACTGTCACGCGCCCAGTTTTGTCGAGATGCTTAAATTGCCTGTGACTAACGCGCGGGACGACCAGGTACCAGCCGTCCGCCCGCGAGAGTTTGATCGCGCGCCGAACTTTCATGGACATCCAACCCGCCTATCATGGCCCGCGAAACGCGGGATGCAAGCGACCTGAGTCCCCTACTCCAAATCCAGCTTGAGCTGTTCCGCCTCTTGCCGCCGCGTTTGCCGTGCCAGGTGCTCGATGCGGTCGAACGGCACCTGGTCGGCGTTGATCAGGGAGCGCTTGGCCTTCATCGCCTTGACCTTGCCCTCCTGGATCAGGTGGAACTCGCCGACTGTCTGGTTCGGCAGCACGCGCGCCGGATCGAGGCCGCTGTCGCTCTGGAAGGCGGCGCGCAGCTTCTTCAAGGCGGTGTCCTCGCGGACGCGGCCGATGAACCAGGACGTGATCTGATCACGTGAGCGGTAGTCGAGATCGCCCGGGCTCTGGGTCGCCAGCATGATGCCGACGCCGGCTGAGCGGGCGCGCTTCAGCAAGCTTTCCAGCGGCTCCTTGGTGGCCGGCCGCGACTGCGCCGGGATATACAGGTCGGCCTCGTCAAACATGATCACCGATTGCAGCCGTTCGCTCGGATTGCGCTGGCAGAAGCGCAAGGCTTCCGTCAGGAACTGCGCCACCCAGAACAGCACGTTCTCGTTGTCACCGAGGAAGCCGGTGTAGATCACCGACAGTCGCGTGCGGCCAGCCTTGGCGAACTGGCCAAGCCCAAGCAGCGCGTCCATCCTGAGCGATTCGCCCTGGCCCTCGAACAGCGCCGCATTGCGGTGCCGCAAGCTATCCAGCTGCGAGATCAGATCGCGGCGGGCGCGGCCATTGGCGTCCATGCGCTGCGTCAGTTCGATCAGCTCTTCGTTGTCTTCCTCGAGGAAGCGGATCAGGTCGTTGAGGCGCACCTCCGAACGGCTGCGCGCGCCGATCAGTTGCAGTGCCACCGACAGGATGCCCGATTGCCGCTGATGCGTCGCCGAGCGGCGCAGATACAGCATTTCACCGAGCGCCGCCGCCGAGACATTGGCCAGCATCTGCTGTTCGTGCTCGGGCAGTTCGGCAATGCCGTTGGGCAGCAGCGTGTTGTTGATCGGCCGGCCTGAGGTGCGGCCGGGCGTATACACGGCGACATCGACGCTGTTGGCCAATTGCTCGCGCTCGGCGCGGCGATCGGCGGGCTCGTTGTCGGCGCCCTTCCAGACATCGGGATTGGCATAGCTGCACAGATCACCCTTGCGGTCGATCAAAACCACCGGGATGCCTCGCAACAGCAATTGCTCGATCACTGACAAAGCCAGTGTCGTCTTGCCGGAGCCGGAGCCGCCGAGCACCGCTGCGTGCCGGCGCAGGATGTGTTTGTTGAGCGAGACGCTGTCATTTTCGGCACCGATACGATGACCGATCAGGAAGTTCTCCCAGTCCTCAGCCGGCGAGGTTGAGATATCGGCTTCCACGATCTCGCCGGTCAGCGCCGCGACCACACTGTCAACGGCATCGTCGTCAACACTGGCTTCCGCTTCGTCATCCCAATCGGCATCCAGCGCGAGTGGCTGCGCAGCAGGTCGCGGACCACCCGGCATGGTGGCCGGCAGCGGAATGACTTGCGCAACACGCGGCCAAGTTTCCTGGAACTGCTCCTGTAGCCGGGGACCAGCCGGCGTCATCGCGCGCGGCTTCGGCGTCACCCGGCTTTCCATAAAGTCCAGCCGCAGCACGCGCTGGATGGATGGCAGGTCGGTCATGATGCGCGAGGCTTTCAGCCAGGCGAGGAAGCCGGACTCGTGCCAGTTGCGGGCGTGGAAATCCTCCAGCATCAGCATGCGTTCCCATTCCCAATGGGAAACCAGCAGCTTCGAGCCACCCTCCAATTGCAGCTTGCGCAGCAATTGCGAGGCGGCGCCCTTGGCATTGGGCGGGAATTCGCTGGCGCGCATGATGATCACGGGCAGGCCCGCCGTGCACTGGGCGATGCGCTCGATCTGGCGCTTCAGGGCGCCACCCTGATTGCTGCGATTGCATAGGAACAGCCGGGTCTTGTAGGACGGCGCGTTGCGGTGCTTGACGGTGACATCGATCGCCGACAGGTCGTCGAAGCTCTCCAACGGCACCGCTTCGACATCAACCTCACCAGCGATTTCCTCGGCGGCAATCTTCAGGGCGTTGACCAGGATCAGCGCCAGATCGGGCTCTTCCGGCGAAATGTCGGGCGGATCGATCGTCAGGAAGCGTTCCCACCGTGCCTTGATCGCTTGCGCCTCCAGGCCATTAGCCAGTTCGGCTTCGGCTTGCAGGGCGGTGTGCCGGCCATCACCGATCATCTCGCGCCAGACCTTGGCAGTATGCTCCAGCAGTTTGCGCGTCGACAGGCCCGCCAGATCGTTGAAGAAGGCATCGCCGAACAAGTGCGCGGCATCGGGCGGCACCTGGCCCTCGGCTTCGAAGGCCTTTTCCAGGCGGCGCGCAATGATCAGCCTGGCTTCGTCAGCGGTGCGGGCGCCGGCCAGTGACACCGGGCCAGCCTGCTCGATGCGATCGATGAAGGATTGCGGGATGTAAGTGCGGGTCTGACTGTAGAAATCATCCAGGCAGGCGATCAGGATAATGGCAGACGGCACCCGGTTGGTGATCTGGATCAGGTCGCGAATGGCGCGCTGAAAGCGGTCCTCGGCATCCTCGAATGAGCGCAAATCTTCTACTTGATCGATGCAGAACACCATCGCCGCGCCATCGACAATGCGCATGATGCGGCCGAGGCACTCGATGATCTCGAAGGCGCGATCCTGCCCACGCTGCGGATCGAGCGCACCGACGGCCGCTTGGCTGAAGCCGGTCAGGTCGCGGCCGTAGAGATAGTGTCGGATGCGCTGGTCAATGCTCGGGTCGTTGCGCTGTAAGTACAGCAACGCCCGCACGATATTGATGTCGAACTCCTCGCCCGAGAAGGTCGGCGAGGCGATGATCTGATCGGCGAGCTTGACGACCAGGCGCGCCATCGCGTCCTCATCGAGCGGCGCCTCGCGCAGTTCCTCAAGCGCTGCACGATCAAGCGTGCCGGACTTGTCGACCAGGTTGTTGGCCAGCCGCATCAGGCCGGATTCGCCACGCTCAACCGGGTCGTAGGGTTTCTCCAGCGAGTTGACCATGCGCCTGAGGTAGTATTCGGCGTAGTTGGACACGTCCGGCGTCATCTGCGCATAGCCGAAATAGCCAGTACCGGCGACGTGGGCATGCGTGCGCAGCGCGCGGATCAGATGCGTCTTACCGGCGCCCGACTGGCCGTGAAACAGCAGGATGCGCGTCGGCACTTGCGCCGGACTGCGGGTGACCTGCACCAGTAATTCCTCAAACCGGCTGCGGGCGCGCGCGTGCAGTTGAACGACATCGAACGGATCAGACTTCCAGACATCGTCTTCCCAGGTGATGGAATGATCGAACACGCCGGGCAGGCGCTCCGGCGCGACGGTCTGCAAGGGCTCGGGAAGCATGTCGATTACGTCTCTCCCACGCGGATCAAATGCCACACTGTGTTCTTGTACGCGGTCGCCGAGGCTTCCATGTCGCGCACGCTGGAGCGGTCCTTGAGGTCGGCGTTGACCAGTTCAAGATGACCGCCACGATGCGCCGCCATCAGCAGCGTCTTGAAATTGTTTTCGCTCAAATCCCAGTTCGGCTCGGTAGCGCAGACGGCGCGCCAAACGTGGCTGATATAGGCCTTCTTGTTGCCCTGCCAACCTGTCGCATTGATCTCGGCCAACTTACGCACAGTTGCAGCGAAGCGCGGCAGGTCTGGGCGCGGTAGTGTGGCAACAGGCAACGGGGCAGCCGGCAGCGATTCGGCCGAATGGGCAATGGCTGGAGCAATCACCGGCAATTGGGTGCGCTCGGTTGTGGCGATGGCCGGCTGCGACGTGCGGGCGTAGGGTACCAGGAAGTTGCGGATCAGCCGCCGGCGCAGATTGACGCCGTCGCGGTCGCTGTTGCCGAGGAACTCAGCGGCGAGGCCCGCCATCACGGAGCCATCCGTGCCAGTGGCCGTGAGTAAGCTGGTGACGCGCCCTGTCGCGGGCGGGCATGCGCCTAGTTTCTTGCGCAGGCGGGCGGCATCGGTGACGGCGACTGGCAGGCCGAAACCGCGCTGCACGATCGCCAGCCGCAAGCCATCAACCTTGGCCAGCCCAGAAATCGCCTTGGCGGTGACCGGCACGCCGAGCGCGCGCGCCGTGACTTGCGTGTCCCGGATATGCGGCCAGTGGTCGGCATCAAGACCGCGGGCACGCAATCCTGACGCCTTCAAGCCCTTGGGTGTCAGGGCCAGCCGCGTCCGGCCGGCCGGCACGGCGAGCTTGCGCTGGAGCAGTGATTCGGTGCGCTCGGCAGCAAGCGTGCGCCAGGCGGCTGGCGACAGCGCATGCGAAACAAACGGCCCCAGATCGCGCAAAAGCGCGGCCGTCGTACATCCCGCTGGCCCGATCCGCATAAGCAAAACTGCATCGAGCGCGGCCTGATTGACCGCAACGCTCATGCTTTACCGCCCCTCTATCGCCACCGGTTGACGGCGGCCCGCTCAGTCCGTCTTTGCCGCCAAGCCTACCCCTTGATCTGGCGGCGGTGTCCCGAAACGCCCCTCGCATTCCGAATCATCCAGTGTTCATAGTAGCATGATGGTGACCGGCCAACGCCAGCGGCGGTCCTCCGGATGGCTCAGCTTGCCAGGGTAACCGATGCCGCAATGCATCATCAGGGGGTGGCGGCAGACGGTTTGGCAGCCAGCAACACGCCAGGCACTGGCCCGGCTCGCCGGCAGATCCAAGACGGCGGCACTGGAAAGCAGCCGTTTGGGGGGGGAATTTGAGGCATAACCGCACCAACAGAAAACCCCGCTCCTGGTGGAGCGGGGTTGGAACTTGTCGGTACCGTTTCACTGTGCTCAGGCGGCGTGTTCCTGGGCAGCTTCGGAATCATCGGCGGCGTCCGTCTCAGGATCCACGACGGCCGGTCCGGCCTCAGCAGCCTTGCGGGACTTGGCGCTCTTGGCGAGCACGTCGACGACTTTCTGCACGGCGCCGCGTTCATCCAGCTTCTCGATCGCGGCGATCTCGCGTGACATGCGGTCAAGTGCCGCCTCGAACAGTTGACGCTCCGAGTAGGACTGCTCCGGCTGGCTCTCGGCGCGGTACAGATCGCGGACAACCTCGGCTATGGAAACCAGGTCGCCCGACTTGATTTTGGCGTCGTACTCCTGCGCGCGCCGGCTCCACATCGTGCGCTTGACGCGGGCGCGGCCCTTCAAGGTTTCCATGGCGCGGCGCACGACTGGCTCCTCAGCCAGTTTGCGCATGCCGTTCTCGGCCAGCTTGGCGGTCGGCACCCGCATCGTCATCTTGGCGTGCTCGAAGGTGATGACGAACAGTTCCACCTTCATGCCGGCGATCGACTGCTCTTCCACTGCAATGATCTTGCCGACGCCGTGCGACGGATAAACCACGTACTCGTTGGTCTTGAAGGCGTTGCGGAAGTTCAACTTCTTGCGTGCGTCTTCCTTGGCGGCTTCGGCCGCAGCGATAGCCGACGCGCTCGGCGCCGCCGGCCGCAAACTGCC
>JANNSA010000303.1:0-3021 GCA_031402115.1 Hyphomicrobiaceae bacterium
GCGCGCCAGCGCGGCTGCTGATTGTTGGATTTCGACCCTCTGCAGACATAGAACCAGCGGATCTGGCCGCCGCAAACCGACTGTTCGATGGATGGCTGCATGAACTCTAGCGGCGACATGACCCGATGCCTGGTGCCGTCGCGCCAGGGGGGGTCTTGAGCTTGAGCACCACCTGGCCAGCGGCATTCGGTTGCACGCGTTCGTTGGCCAGCGCCGGTCGGGTGATGTAGCGGCACAGTTGTTCCAGCGCCTGGCGGTCATCCGCGCTGCAGCGCACGGCAGCGTGCAGGCTGAAACCGCTGATGTCGGCGCACAGCGCTTGCTCGAAGCCCTTGTCTCGCGGCATCGCGCCCTGCACCATCAGGCGCTGGCGACGACCTTGCGTGCGCTGCAGCGACTCGAATCCGACGGGGATACCAGCCGAAGCGTCTATCGAATTTTGCTCAGCCTGCTGGCCTACGTCTACCGGGAAATCGGCGATCAAGCCTCGGCTTTCGCCACAGTCGAGCGGCTGGCCGCCATCCACCGCGGGCTTTCCGGCGGGCGTTCGCTCGATGCAGCGGCGGCCAACCAGATCCGCGCGCAGCTGCTTGCCGACGCCGGCGAGCTTGTCGCCGCGCTCGAGTTGGCGCGGGAGATTGTCGCGCGCTTCGGTCGCTCCGGCGCCGCCGCACCGCCCGGTCTGCACTTGGGGCTGGCATACCTCGAGCTGAGCAGCGGCCGCAGCGCCGAGGCACAGTCCAGCATTGCCCTGGCCGAGACGGCGGCGCACAGCCGTGCGACCCACCAGTTCGACGCCCGCTTGGCATATGCGCGCTTGCTGGCTGCGCTGGCCGATGCGAACGACCTCGACGCGCGGCGCTGGCTCGAAACGCTGGCGCCGCTGCGCAGCCATCCCCGTCTGCTTTCCGCCACGCCAACGCCGGGCGCGGCTCGTGCTCGCCTCTTGCTCGCGCAGAGGCAAACCGCAGCCGCGGTTGAAGCCATCGAGGCCGAACTGGCGCGGCTCGAAGAGGCCGGTGTCGCCAACTTGGAGCGGCGCGCAGATGCGTGGCGCACTGCGGCGCAGATTCACCTGGCAGCTGGCGACCCGGCTCGCGCAGCCAGCCATGCCCAGCTCGCGCTCGCCGCCTCCACGCGTGCCGCGCGAGACCCCGAAGCCAGCGCCCATGTCGGCCATGCCCGCCTCTTGCTGGCGCGATCACGCCAGGCTGCGGGTGATGGCGCCGGCGCACGCGCCGCAGCGGCGCGCGCGGCCGCCAGCCTGGCGCGCGGACTCGGCGCCGAACATCGGTTGGCGGTCGAGGCCAGAACGCTGGCCGACCCCCTAAGCCTTGGGGGTTGAGCGATAGGCTGTCGTGTCGGCTCGACGAATTCCGATTACACCAGCGTGTGGCCCAGCTTCGTGGCCGCGCTGGAGGGACAACGAATGACGATCGCTACCTTGCCCACGCTCGGCTCGCGGCGCGGATGCGCCAGCTGCCGCCCCTCGGCGCGAGCGCCTCGACGCATTTGGCACGTCTCTTGTGTCTCCTGTGATCCGCATGCGTTCGAGCATCGAGTTCCACACGAAACGGCATAGAGCCTCCACAAACGCAAGGTCCAGCATGAAAATCAAGATTCCGTCTAGCTACGGGGGCTACATCGAAGTAGATGCCCTCTACAAGATTGGTGGCCAGCCGCACCGGCTTTCGTTGAAGAGCGATGGCAAAGTCACGGACACCATTTCGCCTGAATGGAACTCCTTCAAGCAGCTTGAGATATTCATTGACGTTGAATACGAGCTGTTAGTCAAGCCTTCGTCCAAATTTAATTTCGATATTCCACCAAACGGCGAAGGCAGGCTCGGTTATTCAGCCACCTGGGATGCGTCCTTCAAGGACAGCGATCTCAAACTGACGCAACAGGGAAGTCAACCCAAACCGTGGGGATCGCCAAAGCAAAAAGGCGATGTTGTCATAAAGGGTAGTACTGCCACCGCCGGCGAAGACAAAGAATCCGTTCGGGTGTTTGTGGATCTGATCATTGAATGGGAAGATAAAGGCGTGCCCATTCCTTTTACGGGGGGAGTTGGCGCTAGCAAAGGACCCGGCGACATAGTTAAACTGGAGGTCGTTCTGAATCTCAAGATGGCGCGGCCGAAAAAGGCGGAACCGCCCAAGCCAGAGCCAAAACCGATGCCGAAGATTACACGAGACCTCACTTCGACCGAGGTTTACTTCGGCGTCGACACCAAGACGGGTAAGGGTCAAGACAAGCTGCAACCCAGCAGTCTGCGGGATCTCCTTGGGTGGGCAAAGAAGATTAAGGAGATTGAAGAGTTGTACCAAGTACTGAGCAACGGAAAAGTGGATATCTACCTCGAAGGAAACACTTCGAAGTCGGGGTCCAAAGAATTCAATGCGAAATTGGCTCAATCCCGCATTGACGCCGTGGAACGGGCGTTGAAATCGCAATTGAGCTCCAATCGTCTGGCAATTGTCTCGGTTCCAAAAGCTCAGAGCAAATTTGAAGAAGAGCACGACTACCGCGTGGATATTAACTTCGACAAAGGGGCTGCGGAGTCTGCAATTAAAGCTCTGCAGAAATAGAGCCGCAGGGGCGGCATACGCCACGACAGAAATCCGTGAGAAAGGGGGCAGCCATGGTCAAATCCAAACTCCTGTGCGATGCGGGTTGGAAAGTCATCGCATCGAAGAACAAGATCAAGGACAACGGCTTGCTCAAGGCGCTCGATATGCTGAAGAAGGTCGACGACGAGGAGGAGCCCGACGACACCGCGAAGATCCTCGCCGTAGTGAACAAGCTCGCGCTGGCGCTGAAGAAGGACAAGACCGTCGCGCCCCTCGACGATGTCGTCGAGTACCTCGGCGACATGCTCGACGCCGTCGCGACCACCGAGCGCACGGTCGAGAAGGCCAAGGCCGCGGCTGAGAAGGCAGCCAAGGCCAAGGCCGCGGCCGAGAAGAAAGTCGCGGCGAAGGCGAAGGCCGACGAAGGCGAAGACGACGAAGAGGATGC
>JANNSA010000304.1:0-4013 GCA_031402115.1 Hyphomicrobiaceae bacterium
GTTGAATTTGGGCGGCAACGCCCTTCAATGACATGCTGCTGCTCGCTTACGTTCGTGATCTGGGGCCAAACGACGCTTCAAAAGGGGTGGCATTCTGAGCGGGTTGAAATGGTGGCGCCGTCCGAGCGCTGGGCTCTTGTCTTTGGAGGGGCGCCGCAGCATCTGCTGAAATGGGTTCTGCGGTCCCATCACCGTCCCTCCCAGGCACGGTCAACCGGCCCCGCACCTACCGCTGAGATCACGGGCACAAGGTCGTTGCCGCGCACCTCGTCGCTGGTCACCGACCGGATGCGGTTCTGCAAGGTCTGGGGAAGTGACGTGAGGCTGTCAGGCAGGTCGAAGCGCCCAGGCAATTGTGACTGCCGCTGGGTGCTGCGCAGCTTATTCAGCAGCCGATACACCTCAGGTAGATCGGTTTCGCTGAGCACATCATTGACGACGTTGGCTCTACGCTCGCGCATCGTATTGCTGACCGCATCGCCAACGCCTCGCATGGCCCGGCCTGGGTTCAACGTTGCGATGCCAGCGGCCACATTCATGATCGAATCTAGTTGCCCCTGCTTCGCCGACCGAGCAGCTGTAGCGCTATTGCCGTAGAGGTGACCGGTTGTGTCCTTCATACGGTTCATCTTTGCGATGAGGCCGATAAACGCCGCCGCCTCGCGGTTCTTGCTGCCAAGGATCTCAACAATGCGGCGCTTGAATTCCCTCGACGCGGCAGCGCCTAGGAATTGGTCGGCATTTTTACCCTTGTCGAGCGCGTCTTTCAGCGACTGGCCGAAACCGGCCTTGAAATCGGAGACGATCTCAGCTGCCTGGTCGCGCATGATGGTGACGCCGTCGAGCTGATCCTGCAAAGAAACCCTCTCAGCGGGCTTCAATGATGGCGACCTGAGCTGCTTCGTCACTGCTGCGACGGCCCGCTCGTTCTGGCGAAGCCTGTTGCTATGATCACGGAAGAAAGCAAATTCCTCGGACCCGGAGTTCTTATTTTTTGGCCCGAGCTTCCGACCCATCTCCAGCGCCTCATCGGCGGCCTGCGCATTGCGATAGAAGCCCCGCGTGCCGAAAAAGTCGGGCATCCGCTGATCGGCAATCTTGAGAAACTGATCGCGAATACTGCCAGACAGATTGGCCGCGTTCGGATCGGTAAGCGACTTCGACGAAGCCCGCAACTGGCGCTGAATTTGATCAATGGCGCTCGGTGTCAGTCCTTGGCTCACATCGAAGGGCAAGCTATTCGCCCGCGCATGGCGCTGAGCAAATGCCAAAGCATTCTGGAACACGGGGTCGCCAACTAGATGTGCGACCGCTGGATCGTCGAGCGCCAGAACCGGCGTCTGACCGGCGTGTAATTGTTCGTAACGGACCCGCGCCTGTCCGCGCCGAGTCTCTCGGGCAATCTGGGCGGCCTCGTCAAAATTGGCCGAGCCGAACTGCCGGTCGATCGCACCCTCGATCTCATCGGCCTGGTTCGCCTGCCTTTGGCGAATGCGTTGCATGGCGCGCTGCCGCCCAGCACCTTCGGTCGTCGCCGAGACCTGAGCTAGGTCCGTGACGTTCGGCGTGACAATGATCTCGCCCTTGGCGCTGGGGGTGCGCAGGGTCTCCAGAATGTTCTGGCCCTCGAATGATGGTCGCACCTCATCGTCAAACCGCTTCGTCAAGGTCCGGACGCTGGCTTCGCTGACCGGCCTGCCGGATCGCGACAAGTCCGCCGCAATCTCGCCTGCCGACCGGCCCGCCATGTGGCCATCCAACAGTGACTGGCGCTGGGCCAACGACAAGCTGCCACCTTTCACGTATTCGGGAACGAGCCGGTTCATGACCGTTTCGTAATCGACGCCATCGCGCAAACCTTCGCGACGTATAGCCGACAACCCAGCGCGTTCGACTGCTTGCTCGGCTCGGGTGCCACTACCCATCGAGCGCAGGATGTCGCGCACGCCATCGAGTGCCGGTATAACCCGTGTGCCAGCCCCGACCACGGTACCAACACCACCGCCCAGCACCAGACCCTCGCCAGCACCCTTCGCGGCGCCAGACAGACGGTCGATGGCAGCCTGAACCAGTCCGCCGCCTTCCGTCATCTTGGCGTCGCCTGAGCCGCCCAGCGCGCCGAACTTGGCCCCGGCTTTGGCACCTTCTTTGACGTATCCGCCCAAAGATTGAGTAGCGCGGGCAGCCTTGAGAGCGTTGCCCGACACTCCCAGTCCAGGAATCGCCAGCGTCGGCAACGAGCCCGCGACCTCGCCTGCTGCAGCCCAATAGGGATGCGCTTCCCGAAACGCCGCCTTTTCAGTTCGTTGGCGCTTTACCTCCTTGTCATAGTCGTCGACCATGCCGAGCGCCGACTTCACGCCTGCGGAAATCTCGTCGTCGTATCCAAAAGACAACCCTGAGACCGCCGAATTGAGCATGCCCTTGCCGAACGACGGCAGGTTCGCCGGTGCCACAACCTCGGACCCTTGGTCGAGCCAAGCGGGCGCTGCCGGTTGCGGACGTGGTGCGGCGGGCCTCGCATTCAGGTTTGCCGTCACGATCTCGGAGCCATCGTCAAGCCAGGACATGGTTACCTCACATGGGCCAAGGAAAAAAACCAGGCTCGGGCTCAGGCTGGGGATCACTTCGCATTATCGGCGCTGCCCGTTGTTTTGCGGCACGGGTGGCTTCATCACGGCGGCGCAGTTCGGCGGACGGCAGGCTGAAGATTTCTCCGATCGACAGGGGGGCGTCCGAGCCAGGGGCAGAGGAGGCCGATACACCTTTCGTCCGGCGTTGTTTTCCATCGGGGCCGATGAACTCCGTGCCTGGAGCCAGCTTTGCCATGTCTTCAGGCGTGGTGACGCGAGGTAGTTCAGACTCGGTCGCCGCGGCAGCAACCGCCGGTTTGCCATCACCGTCCGTGGTCGCCCGTAGCATCTGCATGCCCAGCTTGCGCATATCGCTGTCCTGGTACATCTGCGCCGCGTGACGACCGAACTCGGCCTGATCGAAGACGCCACCATTTCGCTTTGCTAGGCCGTCGGCGAGCTGCGCCAAATCAGTCTGCAGACCAACGGCTGCTCGATGGTAGGCAATGATCGCTTTGTTGCCACCGGGCGAATTCATCACGCTCGGCATGGCGGTCCCAAATGACCTCATCTCTGCGTCCGAAACGCTACCCTTCGTCATCTGCACCAAGCCGAGAGACAACTCAGTGTTCAGTGCATTCATGACGTCGATTTGAGATGCCGCTTGTGGGTCCAATCCCATCGATTTCAGAAGCGCTGGCGATATTCCGAGTTGAACGGCCATCTTCGTTCCGGATGCCACCGCCTTCGACAGCGGTCCGGTTTGCAGGTCACCGGCAGCGCCTTCGAATACATCCAACCTCGACCGCATGGCGATGGCTTGCCCACCTTGCTTTTGGATCTCGCTGAAGGCCTTTCCGGCATCCTCGTATTGCTGCTTCAGGTACGCAGTGCGAGGCTCAGAATTAGTTTTATGCGCCTGCTTAAAAACGTCATCCAAAGATTTTTGGTCCCCTGCCAGAATCGCCGCCTGAGCTGCCGCGCGCAGCTCCGGCGTTAGCAAGTCGGCCATCGATTTCCGCTGCGTACCGGGGTAGACCGCAGCTGGACTCGGCGCTCCCGTCGGCGCGCTGGGTGCCCCTGGTGTCTGCGTCGCGCTCGCTGCACCCTGAGTCGGCGGGGCGCCCGCGGTGATTGCAGTGCCGCCAGCAGTTGCGCCGATCGAGCCGCCGGTGGATCCGGCCAACGTCTTGCCCGGCGCCGCAGCAGATAGACCGGTCGGGTCACCGAGGCCCACGTCATGGATCATTTGCTTCCGCTGCTCAACAACGCGTTGCTCGCCGATGCGTGACTCCTGCCCCGTTGCCACCCGGTTCGTCACGCCCTGCAGAAGGTTGCGTAGCGACTCTTCAGACGCTTGACGGCGCCCGCCGAGGTCATCGATGCGCTTGGTCACGTGCCCGACCGGATTCGCGAACTGACCGAGTGCATTGAAGCCAG
>JANNSA010000305.1:0-2249 GCA_031402115.1 Hyphomicrobiaceae bacterium
ATGCCCAAGGCAGCCGAGTTCGTCCTGGGCGGCTGGCAGATCAACGGCATCGTGACGTTCCAGCAGGGCCTGCCGCTGGCCATCGGCAACAATGGTAACTTCACCAACCTCGGTTCGCCGGGCCAGCGCCCCAACAACAACGGCACGTCGGCCAAGAAGACCGGTCCCACTGAGGACCGCCTACTCTCCTACTTCGATCAGACCGTGTTCTCGCAGGCGGGCAACTTCACCTTCGGCAACACGTCGCGCTTCTCGCCGGACCTGCGCGGCCTGGGGACCCGCGACTTCGACGCTTCCATCTTCAAGCGCTTTTTCTTCCTGGACAAGGCGAACGCCGAATTCCGCATGGAGGCGTTCAACGCCTTCAACCATCCGGTGTGGAACGGCCCGGGCACGACGGTGAATCAGCCGGGCGTGTTCGGCGTCATCAACACCAAGGGCGGCCAGCGCCGCCAGGTGCAGTTGGCGCTGAAGATTCAGTTCTAGAGCACGAAGACCGCTCGGCTACGCGCGCGGCTCGGCCACGCGCTCCGAGCCGCGACCATGAGGGAGTTGCCATGGCCCTTCGGGCCGCCCATGGCGATGAAAGTCTGACTGGCCTCGCGTTATCTTGAAAACAGCGCCAAGCCGACTGAGGTCGTTTCCGCTCTGGATCAGTTGAAGCCGTTAGGGAGTTTGACCCGGGAGACGCAAAGAGCCAATGAATGCGCGCTGCTCTATTCGTAGGGTGGTAGTGCGAAACGGTGCGTTTAAATAGTCGCGTCACCCCTGGCTTGGCGCCGGAGGTGAGGAAAAATGAATCGACGTGTCGCGGGGATCGATGTCCATAAGCGGATGTTGATGGTGGTGGTCGGTGTCGTAGCCGATCACTTGGCAGAAGGAGAAGAGGTAGCCGAAGCGCAAGCGATCCGGTTTGAGAACCGGCGCTTCGGAACAACGACTTCGGAACTACTGCATCTGATCACTTGGCTACAGGAGCGGGGGGTCGACGAAGTAGTGATGGAGTCGACGGCGCAGTATTGGAAGCCAGTCTGGTTGGCGCTGGAACCGCACTTCAAGCAACAATTGGCGCAGGCGTGGAGCAATCGTGCTCCGACAGGCAAGAAGACGGACTTCAAAGATGCGCAGCGTTTGGTGCGGCGCCAGGTGGCGGGCGAACTGACGCTGAGCTTCGTGCCGGAAGCCGAACAACGGCAAATGCGAATGGTGACGCGGCGGCGCGTGCAACTGGTGCGGGATCGGGTGCGTGTCCAAAACCAACTGGAGTCGCTGTTGGAGGAAGCACGGATTAAGCTCGACAGCGTGATCAGCGACTTACTGGGCGCCAGCGGGCTGAGGATCCTGGGGGCTTTGGCCAAGGGCGAGACCGACCCTAAGCAGTTGGCCGCCTTAGCCGATGCGCGCCTCAAATGTAGCGACGCCGAACTGGTGGATGCGTTGACGGGCCAAGTCTCCGAGATCCAGCGCCGGATTCTGAAGCAGCACTTGGATCATGTGTCGCAGATTGATACCCAACTGGGCGAATTGATCCTGCTAGCCGCCGAGGGCATGCGCCGGCATGAGAGCGCCGTGGCCCGCTTGGTCATGATTCCCGGCATCCGGGTGGTGGCGGCCCAGCAGATCGTGGCCGAGGCCGGTCCCAGCGCCAGCGCCTTTGCCTCGGCGGCTCAGTTCAGTTCCTGGATCGGAGTGTGCCCGGGCCGGGAGGAAAGCGCGGGCAAGAACCACAGTAGCCGCTGCCCCAAAGGCAATATGTATCTCCGGCGGGTGTTGTGTCAAGTCGCGCAGGCCGCGGTGAAGACCAAGAATAGTTTCTTCCAGCAGAAGTTCCAGAAGCTGCTACCCAGGCTCGGCTTCGCTAACTAAAGCAATTTGGGCCATAGCGCGCCACCTGAGTCTGGTGATCTGGAAGATCCTCCACGAAGGCGTCCAGTACGAAGAACGCGGCGCCGCCACGACGCCGCAAGCCGCCAAACGCCGTGCGCAAAGGCTAGCCAAGGAACTCCGCGCCCTCGGCTATTCAGTGGAACTCAAAACGGCTGACCCAGTGGCAGTTACCGTATGACTTTCAACGGAGCGGTCTGGGCGTTACTGTTTCGGTTGACGGGCGCGCTGCTGCTCTTCGAGAGCGCGCTGAATCTCGGGCGGCAGACCGGGTGGCAGGCCAGACGATGGCTGTGGCGGACCGGTCTGCCGCTCTTTGATTTGGGCCGCCCGGGCAGGGTGGAGCCGCGCGAAATCGGCGCCGG
>JANNSA010000306.1:0-4741 GCA_031402115.1 Hyphomicrobiaceae bacterium
CGGTGCTGCGACCCGCACAAGTGCATCCAAAATCGAAGAAGGTATGCGTAACCTAATGGGTGCACACGGCGCATTCGGCGGCGCGTTTGAAGATGGCGTTGCCATCGTCGCCATGGGTTCACAGCTTGGCCAGATGGAGAAGGAAACCGGTACAGCGTTCAAGTCGCTGACAACTCGGTTCCTGCGTATGCCAGCCGAAGGCCGTGCGGCAATGGCAGCGGCGGGCATTGATCAGAATAAGTTCATGGACTTCTCGGCGGTTGATCCGACACGCGCGACGAACCAGCTCGTCGGCGCGTTCCCGCAACAGCTAACCAAGGGTGCACGCGGCAACATCTCCAAGTTCCTTGAGCGGGCGCAACGTGAAGGGCGGTTGAAAGACCCAGAGATCATCAACCAAACTCTGGCGATGCTCGAAAAGCAGGGTCTGAAGTTCGCGGGTGATGCGGATCGCGAACAAGGCACGGCCAAGATCGGCTCAATCATGCACGGCGCGGGCGGCAAGTTCGATCCCATTGGACTGCTGCAAGAGGTGAACAAGGCGATTGACGAGGGTCGCGCTGGACCGAACATCTGGGCTGCCATCGGTGAGCCGAAACGGTTGCATCAATACGCCGCGTTCCGAACCAGCATGGACGACCTCATTGCCCTGCGTGACAAGCTCAAGAACGACAAGGGCGGCTTCCTTAATCTCATGGAACAGGGGTTCGCGCCGTCCGACATCGGCAAGATCAGCCGCCTTGAGAGCAACATCCGCCGCTTCCAAATGAACCTCATGCGCAGCGAGGGGATACAAACCTTCGTCCAGGGCCTTGGCGACATTGCCGAGGGCTTCGCAAATCTGTCACCAGCATCACAGAACGCCATCGGCCTTGGCGTCGTCACAGCCGCGCTAGCCGGTCCCGTGATGATCGCATCGCGGGCTTTGTGGGCCATGGGTGCAGCATCCACAGCGGCGCTGGTTGGTCTCGGGCGGATGGCAGCAATACCATTTATCGCCATGGCATCCGGCCTGCGTGGTCTGTCCCTCGGTCTCGGGCTCGTTGGCATGGGTAGCCTCGGCATGGCGGCGGCGGGCCTTGGCGGTGTCGCAGCGGTGCTTGGCACCATCGCTCGGGTTGTGTTCCCGGTAGCTGCCATCGGTGGATTGATCGCACTCACGGGCGTCGATTGGGATAAGCTCGGCAAGGCCATGTCGGGCAGCAGTCAATGGGCCGCGTTCAAGACCGGGCTCAGTGAGCTGTCGGTATCCGCCGCCGATGCCACCAAGAATTTGCTTGGCATGTTCGGCATCAAGGTCGAGGGCGGGCTGCTAGAAGCTGGCCTCAAGGGTCTGCTGTCGCTGGCAACGAGCCTGCTCGACAAAATCAAGGCGGTGTTCGAGGCGTTCAATCCTGGCACGCCGGAGCAACGCGCCAAGAATGCAGGCAACGTCGATGCCAAGCCCGCCGCGTTCCCTGATGCGGTGGCGGGTCAAGCTCCCGGCACCGGTTGGGACAACGCATGGGGTGCAACACCGGGCGGACCGGCAACGGTCGAGATGTCCAGCTCAAGTGCTGACAGCATGGGGGCAAGGCTAGCTGAGGCGTTTAGGGCCGCAGTCGGGAATATCACGATCAGCGGCAGCACGCCCGGCAGCGGCGGTGCGGCAAAGGCACCAGCGAACACAACGACCAATGGTCAATCACGTGGGGGACAGTAGCATGGGCGACCAAAACACAATGGCAGCTATCGCAATGGGCGCGCTCCTGTCGAGCATCGGCGGTTGGATCGGTCAGCCTCTATGGGCAGCGCTGATCGGTGGCTCGGTGGTGGGCATCATCATGGCGGCTGGCGCAATGGCACAGGCCATACATCCGAAGCCGAAGTAGCCACGACGAACATGCACAACGAACGTCACGAACATCAAGACTAGCCCATAGCATAGACGAAGCACGATCAAAGCCAGCACAAAGCGCTCGTACAGGCCAGCCAAGCCAAAGGGGCAGGGTGATGACCCCCAACACGAGAAACGCGCTGTGCGGCCATCCCTAGCCCCGGCAATGGCCTATCCTGATCCGCGCCACCGTACAGCACGGCACACAGGCACCACTACAGGGGGTTCGTACCGGTGTTCGTACCGCGTCACAAAGACCGTGCAACTAGCAGTTGTGATGCATAGCCATAGCGAGCGTGTTGCGTGTGTCAGTGTTGATGCAACGATAGCGTTAAGTCGTTGATATTGCTGACTAAGGGACCGTACAAAAAGGCCTGCAACCTCTGCGGGTGACCCCAGCCCTTGTTTACTATTAGTTGAGGTTGCAACTCTAAGGTACGAGGCGGCGTAAACCCCGTCGTTTCTGGGGTTTCCGAGTGCAGTTCGTACCGTATTCGTACCGAGTACGAACCGCCGACAACAGAAAGACCAGCATCCATGGCCGAATTTGTCAACGCCAGCGAACTGGCGCGCCGCATGGGTGTGTCCGAGGGAGCGATCCGCAAGAGCTTGAAGCGTGGGCTGCTGCGGCGTCATGGGAGCGGTACGAACAAGGGTCTGTTTGATGTCGATGCCAGCAAAGCCGCCTATGAGAACGACCGCGACCCTGATGCAGCGCTTCGTGGCGTCGCTGGCGGTCTGGCCGTGTCAACAAAACCAGTGACTAACAACCTTCCTGAAAACAGCCTCACGCGCGCCCGCACTGCACAAGCAACCTTGAAGGCGCAACGCGAGCAGATCGGCTTGCTGCGGCTCAAGGGTGAATTGATCCGAACCGAGGATGCCTATCGAGCGATCATGGCGGTGGTCAGCATTGTGACGGAGCGGCTCGACGGTGCGGCGGCACAGATCGGCGCACGGGTCGTCGGGCTCGATGCTGTCGCAGCCGAGCGTGTGGCGCGGGACATCCTGGCGAACGTGCGCAAGGAGATCGCTGGCATGTCGAGCGCAATTCAGGTCGTAGCCAATGAGCAAAAATGAACTCGCCTTGTCGCCCGATGCGGCGGAGCTGGCACGTCGTGTGCTGGCTGCATTCGCGCCGCCCGTTGACGTCAAGGTCAGCGTGTGGGCTGAGGCCTGCCGGATCATCCCAAGGGGCAACGCTGAGCCCGGCCGCTGGTCCAACGACCGTGCGCCGTATCTGACCGAGCCAACGGATTGCGCCAACGACGACGGGGTGCACACGGTGATCATCGCGGGCTGTTCACAATCGGGGAAAACTGAGGCGGCGGCGAACGTCGTCGGCCATGCCGTGATGCACGATCCCTGTACGGTCGTATGGGCAGCACCGTCCGACACGGGAGCTGCAACTGCCGCGTCACGGTTCGACAGTATGATTGCCGCCATGCCCGAGCTGAAGGAGCGCTTCGGATCGCGCACGGCACGTTCGCAGACCAACAACTCGACGTTGAAGGAGTTCACGGGCGGCAAGCTCGCCATTGTGTCAGCGGGTTCGCCGTCAAGCCTCGCATCGCATCCGGCCCGGCTGGTGATTGCCGACGAGGTGGATCGCTTCCCGGTGTCACTGCGCAAGGAGGGCGATCCGATTGGCCTGCTACGTGCCCGGCAGACGACGTTCGCCCGGCGCAAGCTGTTCCTGATGTCATCGCCAACTCAAGTCGGTTCGTCACGCATCGAGGCGCTGTACGCCGAAGGTGATCAACGCGACTGGCATTGGAAATGCGAATGCGGTGCCGACCACGTTCCCGATTGGGACCATGTGTCGTGGACGCAAGGCGCACCACTGACGGCCGTCTATGTGATGCCCTGCTGTGGTGTTGTGCTCGACGATGCCGGGCGCTGGCGAGCCATGGAGGCGGGCCGCTGGATTGCAACGGCTGTAGGGTTGCCCGGTGTGCGGTCGTACAGGTTTCGCGGACTGTCGTCGCCCTGGATCAAGATGGCGGAGCTGGCGGCGGAGCATGACGCGGCCAAGGGCTCGCCGATCAAGCTCGCGCCGTGGTTCAACACCCGGCTCGGGCTACCGTTCGAGACCAGCGTCGGCGAGGGTGCTGATGCTGAGCAGGTCAAGGGCATGGCTGAGGATTACCCTGGCAACCGGGTGCCCAAGGACGCGGCGTTGATCACGGCGGGCGTCGACGTGCAAGCGGGCTGGCTGGCGGTGCATGTGGTCGCATGGGGCGATGGTGACGAGTGCTGGTCGCTGCAATGGCACGAGGTGCAAGGCGAGGCACGTGATCCCAAGACGTGGGGTGAGGTTGCGGCGATCCTATCCCAGGATTTTCGGCATCCGTCGGGGGCCATGTTGCAGATCGAGGCTGTGGCTATTGACGCGGGCTATGAGACGCAGGCGGTCTATGAGTTCTCACAGAAGCATCGTGCGCGGGGCAAGCGGTGGTTCGCGACCAAGGGTCAGGCCGGTCAGGGTCGGGCACTGTGGACCCGTGGTGGTGACATCACGCGATCAATGGCGCGGTTCTTCCTCGTCGGTGTCGACCTTGGCAAGCAGCAAATCTTGTCGGGCTTGGCACAGGGCGACCATGGGGCTGGCAAAGTCCATACGCGGTCGGATTATCCCGAGCACTTCTGGCAATGGGCTTGTGCAGAAGAACAGGTCCAGAAGGAGACATCCGGTGGCGTCAAGACCGAGTGGCGAATGAAGAAAGGCCAGCGGCGCAATGAAGTCCTCGATACTGCGGTTCTCGCACTTGCCGTCAGATACTCGTCCGACTTTGACATCCCGTCCCGGCTCTATCGTCTGATGACAACCGGGTCGATCCGACCACAACAAGCATCAATGGCCGA
>JANNSA010000307.1:0-7239 GCA_031402115.1 Hyphomicrobiaceae bacterium
CGTTTCAACTACTGGCGGTGAACGAAGAAGTGAGTAAGCTGACGAATGCTTGGTGGCCTGGTTTGCCCGAATGGCAGGCATGGGCTGAGTGTGCCTAAGTTGCGGAGACGAGTGCTTGCCATTGTCGGAGTCCTCATGAGCAGCTTCCGGCTTTACATCGCCTCCAGCTTGGATGGCTTTGCCGCGCCAAGCGATGGCAGCGCCGACTGGCTGGCCGACTACCCGGCCGAGGACATGGGCTTCCCGGAGTTCCTGGCCGGCATCGACACGGTGCTGATGGGCCGCCGCACCTATGAGCAGATCCGCGCCTTCCCGGATTGGCCCTACGCCGGCAAGCGGGCCTGTGTGCTCAGCTCCGAGCCGATGGCGGACTTGCCCGGCGGGGCGGAATGGCGCGGCGAGGACTTCGCAGCGCTCGATGTTGCCTTCCAGGCCGAGGGCCGTGGCGACACCTGGATCGTCGGTGGCCCGGAGACCATCCATCGCGCCTTCGCCGCCAATGTCATCGGCCGGCTGGAACTGTTCCTGATCCCGCGCTTGCTGGGCGAGGGCCTGCCGCTGTTCTCCTGGAGCACCGGCAGCCGGGGGCTGACCCTGAACGGCACGGTCGGCTTCACCAACGGCGTCGTGCTGCTGGACTATGGAGTGGCTGCGGAACCCGCCGGAAGCGATCTAGAATGATCGGCAAGTAACGGGAAATATTCGTTGGTGCTTGGTTTGGTTAACTGCTGGCCAGCACCCCCGTTTAGAACCGGAAAATCCGGAACCAGCGCGTCACGTCCAGCAGCGTCATCAGCGCGCTGGCAACATAGGTGTAGGCGGCGGCGCGCAGGATCTCGCGGGCGGCCGGCAGGTCGGCGGGTTTCAGGAACTGGCCCTTCTCCAGCAACGGCATGGCGCGTTTGAAGCTGGCGTCGAATTCCACAGGCAAGGTGAGGGCGTGCATCAGGGCGGCGCTGAGGATCAGGATCGCCGCCGCAATGAACTCGAACACCAGCACGACTGGCGACTTCATAACGATCAGCAGCAACGGCGCCGCCAGCATCACCGCGCCACCGATGCGCTCCACCTGGGCTGCCGTCTTGGCGCTGGCCGTGCGCTGGCGCAACGGCGCGTAGCCGGTCGCGTCCTGCATGGCGTGACCGACCTCGTGCGCCGCCACGACCATCGCCGTCAGCGAGCGGCCGCGGAACAGCGCCGGCGTCAGCCGCACGGCCTTGGCCGCCGGGTCATAGTGATCGCCGAGCTTGGTCTCCTCCACCAGCACGTGGCCGAGCTTCATACCGTCCAAGGCCTGGCGGGCAAACGCGGCCCCGGTCCACGCCAGGTCCGGACGCTCGCCGCCATGGCGCTTGAGGACGCCGCGCACCCACATGCCGGGCGCGTAAGCCAGCGCCAGCAACAAGGCGAGCACGATCAGACCGAGTGCCATGGAATTGTCTCGTTGAGGGGACATGATGGAAGGGGGCAAGATATACATCGCCGGCGGGGCAGTGTGGTGTGAGCTTATGCCGTACAGTCCGCGCCGACGATGAACATCATCTCCCCACTCATCATGTCCCCACCTACCCAAACCGGTGCGCGGCTTCCATCAGTTCGTCGATGATGCCGGGTTCGGACATGGCGTGACCGGCGTCAGCGACGATGCGGAAGTCGGCTTCCGGCCACGCCTTGTGCAGTTCCCAGCCGATCCGCAACGGCGTGCACATGTCGTAGCGGCCGTGCACGATGATGCCGGGGATGTGCCGGATACGGCTGACATTGGCGAGCAGATGGTCGTCGGTTTCGAAGAAGCCCTTGTTGACGAAGTAGTGACATTCGATACGGGCGAAGGCGCGTGCGTAGGCATCGGCACCGAACTGGCGGACGCGATCCTGATCCGGGATCAGCGACAAGGCCGAACCTTCCCACATGCTCCAGGCTTTGGCAGCAGCAAGCTGCACGGCGGCGTCCTTGTGCGTCAGGCGCCGGTAATAGGCCGCGATCATGTCGCCGCGCTCGTCCGCCGGAATGTGATCCCAATACGGCTCCCACGAGTCTGGGAACACCCAATTGGCGCCTTCCTGATAGAACCAGTTGAGCTCAGCGCGGCGCAACGTGAAGATGCCACGCAGCACCATTTCGGTGACGCGATCGGGATGCGTCTGCGCATAAGCGAGCGCCAGGGTGGAACCCCACGAGCCGCCGAACAACTGCCAACGCTCAATACCCAACTTGACGCGGATCGCCTCCATGTCGCTGACCAGGTGCCAGGTGGTGTTGTCCTCCAGCGAGGCGTGCGGCGTCGAACGCCCACAGCCGCGCTGATCAAACAGGATGATGCGGTAGCGGCGCGGGTCATGATAGCGGCGCATGTTCGGATTGGTGCCGCCGCCCGGCCCCCCATGAATGATGACAACCGGCTTGCCCTTCGGGTTGCCGCTCTCTTCGTAATAGATGCGGTGCTGGCCCTGCGCCAGATGACTGTGCCGGTAAGGCTCGAGCGGCGCAAACAGCGAACGATGATCCGGCATGACGATCCTTCACGAAGACAAGTGGCGGTGGTTGCGGAACAAATGCCTGTCGAAATGGCTGGCGTAAAGCGGGTCCTTTGCAAGCTCGCGGCCGGACGAGGTGGCCGCGTCAGGGCAGGGAGAGGGAGCCATTCAAAAGTCCCAAGCGATGCCGTTCTTTTCCCAGTCGCCGAAGCGGACTGGGTCAGGTCCGTCGCGGCCGCCGTGCTCTGGCGGCTGGCTCGAAGCCGTCGCGTCGCGCAAGCGGCGGCGCTCGGCGGCCTCGGCCAGGGCGCGCTGTGCGGCCGGCGTCAGGACGCGCGGTGGCGGCTCAGGCTCCTGCACTAGGGGTGCGATCGTTTCCGTCATGAGGTTTTCCCGTGGCCCCTTGCGATGGCTGGTTATCAGCAGCATGAGTGCCTATTCTATAAGCCGATGTTGTCAGGGACCAGAGCGTGGCGCTCAACCCTGTTTTGCGCGAGACGACGATGAACCTGCTTCGGACTGGCTTCCTGATAGCCGTGATGACGGCGCTGTTCCTGATGGTCGGCTTCGTGGTCGGCGGCCAAACCGGCATGGTCATTGCCTTCCTGATCTCGTTGGCAATGACGGCGTTCAGCTTCTGGTCGTCGGACACGCTGGTGCTGCGCATGCATGGCGCGCAGGAGGTCGATGAGCGCAGCGCGCCGGAATACTACGACATCATCCGTCAGCTCTGTGCCAACGCGCAATTGCCGATGCCACGCGTCTGCGTCATGCACAGTCCGCAGCCCAACGCCTTTGCGACCGGGCGTGGTCCGTCCAAATCGGCGGTCTGCGCCTCCACGGGACTGCTGGAGATGATGTCCAAGGAAGAGGTCACTGGAGTGATGGCGCACGAACTGGCGCACATCAAGAACCGCGACACGCTGACCATGGCGGTGGCGGCGACTTTGGCCGGTTCCATCTCCATGCTCGCCAATTTCGGTCTGTGGTTTGGCGGCGGCAACCGGGAGCGTTCGCCGCTCGGCCCGTTCGGCGTCATTCTGGTGGCGATCGCGGCGCCATTCGCGGCCATGCTGGTGCAGATGGCAATCAGCCGCTCACGGGAATATGCCGCCGACGCACTGGGGGCGGAAATCTGCCAGCGGCCATTGTGGTTGGCCTCGGCGTTAGCCAAGCTGGAGCAGTTACGCGGCCGCATTCCAATGCGCTCGGCGGAAGCCGCACCGGCGACCGCGCACATGTTCATCGTCAATCCGCTGACCGGGCGCGGCTTCGACAGCCTGTTCATCACCCACCCGCAAACCGCAAACCGGATTGCGGCGCTTGAGGAGATCGCCCGCGAGATGGGACAATTGCAACAACCCGGAACATCGGGCATCCCGCCGATCGCTGAACTGAGTGACGCGGGCGCTGGTCCGAATGCTGCGGGCGCTGGCCCGTGGGGCTGAACCTGTCGCCCGACCTGCAACCGGCCGCAGGCTTGGTGGCACGCCGCCTGGCGACGGATGTGCTGGCCGAGGTGCTGCACCGTAAGCGCCCGCTCGATGATGTGCTGGAGGCCTTAAGCCGGCGCCGCGACTGGCTGGCCCTTGAGCCGCGCGATCGCGGCTTTGTCAGGGTGCTCGCCATGACGGCGCTGCGTCAGCATGGCGGGCTGACGGCGCTGCTGTCGCCCTTGCTGCGCACACCGCTGCCAAACGACGGCGCACGGATCGAGCTGATCCTGAAACTCGGCGCGGCGCAGCTTCTGCTGCTCGACACGCCGGCGCATGCGGCTATCGATCTGGCCGTGGAGCAAGCTCGTGCCGAGCCGCAAGGCGGACGCTTCACGGGGCTTGTCAACGCGGTGCTGCGCCGGATCGCGCGGGATGGCGCCGCGCAATGGACGGTGATTGATCATGCACGCGCCAATACGCCGGACTGGCTGTGGGCGGGTTGGGTGGCTGCCTATGGTGAAGTAACCGCCCGCAAGATCGCCACGGCGCATCTTGCGGAACCGGGCCTTGACCTGACGGTGAAGCAAGCCGGCGCGGCTCCAGCCTTGGCGGCGCAACTCGGTGGCGCGTTGTTGGCTACCGGGACCGTGCGCTTGCCGAGTTCCGGGGCGGTCGCGGCGTTGCCCGGCTTCGACGCAGGCGACTGGTGGGTGCAGGATGCAGCAGCGGCACTACCGGCACGCCTGCTCGGCGATGTGCGCGGCAAGTCCGTCGCAGATCTGTGCGCGGCGCCCGGCGGCAAGACGGCGCAACTGGCGGCAGCCAGCGCGCTGGTGACGGCGGTTGACTCATCACGGCCGCGCCTGGCCCGGCTGGCGGCCAATCTGGAGCGCTTACACCTGCAGGCGGAATTGGTGCACGCCGACCTCGACAACTGGCGGCCCGAACGCGTCTTTGACGCCATTCTCTTAGATGCACCCTGCTCAGCGACCGGCACCTTGCGGCGGCACCCCGACATCGCCTTGCATCGCACGCCCGAGGAAGTCGTCCGGCAAGCGGCCCGGCAGGCCCGTTTGCTGCGTCGCGCCGTACCGCTGTTGGCGCCAGGCGGCATGCTGGTGTTCTGCACCTGCTCGCTGGAAGCTGCCGAAGGACCTGATCTGATCGCGCCATTCCTGGCCGAGCATCCGGCGATGCGACTCGATCCGATCGCTGCCGTTGCAGAGGGGATTGATGCAGTCTGGGTCACAACCGACGGCGCCCTGCGCACGCTGCCTTGCCACAACCTGGGCAGTAGCGAAGTCGCCGCCGGCATGGACGGCTTCTTCGCAGCGCGGTTCCGGCGGATGGGATTGGGGACATGATGTTCATCTTCGGCGGGGAACCAGTGGTGCGACACACCAACGCGTGTTGCCACCGAAGCTGAACTGCGTGTCCCCGTTCCTGGGCACGACGCAGGCCCAGCAAAGTACTTCGGCGTGATCGGTGCCGGTGCCGGTGACGCGCGCGTGGGACATTGCCGCCAACTGACGAAGACACGATGCTCAGCTTCGGCTGACCAGTTCGAGCATCAGTTCCAAAGCCGTGCCCGGCCGAAGCTGAATATCATGTCCTCGATTGATCAGAAGATCATGTTGGCGCAGGCGCGGGCGGAGACTTTGCAAGGGGAGCCTTCGCAGCGCTCCTTGCGATCGACCGAGACGGCCCAAACCGCATAGGCGTTGCCGAGCTTGTCACGGACCTTGGCTTCCCATTTGGCGTGGGCGAGCGCCTGCAGGCTGATGATGCCGTTGCTTGGCCCTTCCACCCGCACCGTGATGCGGCGGTCAGAGCAGATCGGCTGACCGGCGACGATTTCGGCGGCGTTGGCAGCGGGTATGACAAGGGCGACAAAGGTCAGGGCGAGGACTGAACGGACCATGGTGCTATTCCGTGGGTTGCGGGTTGAACTGGCGCCACAGTGCCGACCCGCCCATGAATGCCTCCGGAAGGCCCCATTCACGCCACATTCACCCCCACAACGCACCGCCGCCGTCGCGGATGGTCGACATCAAGTCCCATTTTGCTTGTCGGGCTCCTCGGCGTGTCCTGATCTGGCCCGGTAAAGCTCGGCGCCGGTGGTGTCCTGGCCGGCCTGCACCACGGAGCGGCGGATGGCGCGGGTACGGGTGAAGAAGGCCTCCATGCCAGGGCCATCACCAAAACGCACAAGGCGCTGCAATTGCGACAGGTCCTCGTTGAAGCGGCCAAGCATTTCCAGCACGGCGTCGCGGTTGTTGAGGAACACGTCGCGCCACATCACCGGATCGGAGGCGGCGATGCGGGTGAAGTCGCGGAAGCCGCCGGCCGAGAACTTGATCACTTCCTTCTCGGAGACCGAGCTCAACTCGTCGGCAGTACCGACGATGGTGTAGGCGATCAGATGCGGCACATGGCTGGTGATGGCCAGCACCATGTCATGATGCTCCGGCGTCATCAGTTCCACCCGGGCGCCGCAGCCTTCCCACAGCGCCACGACCTTGGCGACGGCGGCCGTGTCCGCATCGGGTGACGGCGTCAGGATGGTCCAGCGGCCATCGAACAGTTCCGGAAAGCCGGATTCCGGGCCGGAGAACTCAGTGCCGGCGATCGGATGACCGGGCACGAAGTGAACGCCCGGCGGCAGATGCGGCGCCACATCGTTGACAATCGCCACCTTGACTCCGCCAACGTCGCTGACGATCGCCCCTGGCTTCAGATGTGCGCCAATCTCGGCGGCGATTGCCCCGCACACGCCGACCGGCACGTTGAGGATCACCAGGTCCGCGTCCTTGACTGCCGCCGCTGCCGTTTCAGCACAGCGCGCCACCAGCCCAAGCTCTACCGCCCGGCCCCGCGTCGCCGCTGTCCGGGCGTAGCCAACGATCTCACTGGCCAGCCCGCGCCGCCGCATGGCATGGCTCAGCGACGAGCCGATCAAGCCTAAGCCGATCAGGCAGACACGGTTAAACAGGGGTGCGGGGTTGGTCATCGGCAGCTCGCGCGGCGTTCCAAAGGGGACGCCGGTGACTATCATCTGCCGCGTCAGCTTGCCAGGGCGGCTGTCGGGGCGGCGGCAACGGGCGAACGCCAAGAGTTCCTGCGATGGACACTCACGTCAACCCTTGAGCCAATTGCGCCGCCACATTCGCCTCTAGCACTGGACCCAAACGGAAGAATTGCGCATTGATGCTGCGAGCTACGTGCGGGAGCGGGCCCTTTGAGCAATGAAGAGACCGAACGACTGTCCGCCCTGATCGGGGACATTTACGACGCGTCGCTGGATTCCGCTTTGTGGGTCGACGTCC
>JANNSA010000308.1:0-1519 GCA_031402115.1 Hyphomicrobiaceae bacterium
AAGTTGCGCGCCTCCACCTTGCGTTGGGCCGACTCAATGCTGCGCGAAACGATGCCCGCTTCAATCGCTTCCCCGTCGGGCATTTTCAGCCTGTCCATGATGGACTTGACCCGGTCACCGGCGAAGATGCGCATCAAAGGATCGTCCAGGCTAAGGTAAAACCTTGATGATCCGTTGTCGCCCTGACGGCCGGAGCGGCCCCGCAACTGGTTGTCAATGCGCCGCGATTCATGTCGCTCTGTGGCAATGATGCGCAAGCCGCCCAGTGCCTTGACCTGGTCATGCTCTTGACTCCACTGCTCGCGCAGCAGGGCAATTTTTGACTGCTTGGCGGCCTCGTCAAGCGCGGCATCTTCGTTCACGGCTTCTATCAGTTTTTCAACATTGCCGCCCAGCACAATGTCGGTGCCACGGCCGGCCATATTGGTAGCAATGGTGACCATTTTTGGCCTGCCGGCCTGGGCCACGATGTCGGCTTCGCGGGCGTGCTGCTTGGCATTGAGCACTTGGTGCGGCAATTTTTGCTTGGTCAGCAAATCAGACAGGTATTCGGAGGTCTCGATGGAAGTAGTGCCGACCAGCACCGGCTGGCTGCGTTCCTGGCAATCCTTGATGTCGTTGATTACCGCGTTGTATTTTTCCTTGGCGCTGCGATACACTTGATCCATGCGGTCGTCGCGGATCATCGGGCGGTGCGGCGGGATCACCTCCGTTTCCAGGCCGTAGATCTGTTGGAACTCGTAGGCTTCGGTGTCGGCGGTGCCGGTCATGCCGGACAGTTTGCCGTACATGCGGAAATAGTTCTGGAAGGTGATCGAGGCCAGCGTCTGGTTCTCGCGCTGGATGCTTACGCCTTCCTTGGCTTCCACTGCCTGATGCAAGCCGTCGGACCAGCGCCGTCCGGTCATCATGCGCCCGGTGAATTCATCGACGATGACGACTTCGCCGTTCTGCACCACATAATGCTGATCCTTGTGGTACAGCGCATGGGCACGCAACGCGGCGTACATATGATGAACCAGGGCAATGTTCGCGGCATCGTACAGATTCGTTCCGGGCAGCAGCAGGCCGGCCTGGGACAGCAATTCCTCGATATGTTCGTGCCCCGACTCGGAAAGCAATACTTGGTGGGATTTTTCGTCCACCCAGTAGTCGCCGTCTCCATCCTCTTTTTCCTGGCGCGTGAGTTTTGGCGGCAAATCGTTGATACGGTAATACAGGTCGATGTTGTCGTCGGCCTGACCGGAAATAATCAGTGGGGTGCGCGCTTCGTCGATCAGGATAGAGTCCACCTCGTCGACGATGGCGAAGCTCAGGGCGCGCTGCACCCGTTCGCCCGGTTCGAAAACCATATTGTCGCGCAGGTAGTCAAAGCCGTACTCGTTGTTGGTGCCGTAGGAGATGTCGGCAGCGTAGGCGGCTTGCTTGGTCTCGTGGTCCATTTGCGACAGGTTGACGCCTACCGTCATGCCGAGGAAGGCGTGTATCCTGCCCATCCACTCGGCGTCGCGCTTGGCCA
>JANNSA010000309.1:0-2794 GCA_031402115.1 Hyphomicrobiaceae bacterium
GAGCCAGCTGATGAAGCCTGGTCCGCTCAACTGGGCGTTCGAAACGGAACCGGAACCCCATCTACAGGGCAGGAAACTGTACTGCCCACGCGGCCGGGTTATTGGCGGCTCGTCATCCATCAATGGCATGGTCTTCGTCCGCGGTCATCGCAGCGATTTCGATCATTGGGCTGCGCGCGGCGCTGCCGGTTGGTCGTATGATGCTGTGCTGCCGTACTTCAAGCGGCTTGAGAACTACTCTGGCGCCTCCGCGTATCGCGGCAAAGGCGGGCCGGTTCACGTCAGACGGCCGACCATCGAACACCCGTTGGATCAAGCTTTCTTGCTGGCTGGACAAGAGCTTGGCCATGCCGCATGCGCCGACTTCAACGGTGCGGAGCAGGAAGGCTTCGGTGTCTACGATCAGACGATTGCCAGAGGCGAGCGCGTCTCTTCAGCCAGCGCCTATTTGGCGCCGATAGCCAATCGACCGAACCTGTCGATCGTGACAGGAGCGCGGGCCATGGGCATTCACTTGGAAGGTCTTCGAGCCCTTGGTGTGGATGTGCTGACGGCTGGGCGGAAGCTATTAATTCGGGCCCGGCGTGAGATCATCTTATGCGCAGGCGCAATCCAGTCGCCACACCTCCTGCAGCTGTCGGGCATTGGCGACGCGGATCGGTTGCGCTCCGCTGGGATTGTTGCGCGCCATCACCTCCCCGGTGTCGGGTGCAATCTCAAGAACCATCCCGATACATTCGTGCAGTATCGAAGCCGCGAACCAGTTTCGCTCGAACCCTGGTCCAGAATGCCTGCTATGGCGTTGGCCGGTGCTCAATGGCTGATGACGCGGCGCGGCGTCGTCGCATCCAACAATTGGCATCCCGGCGCTTTCTTGAAGACCAAGTCCGGATTGGTTGCGCCGGATGTGCAGTTCATGTTGTCCCTGTTCGCAACCAAGCCGGGTACGTTTGGCCTGCAGCCCTGGCACGGCTTCCAGCTTCATGCTGGTGTTCAAAAACCGCTGAGCGCTGGTTCCGTCGAGGCCCGCTCGTCTGATCCGGCGGAGGCGCCACGCATTGTCTTCAACTATCTGCAAGCTCCGGAAGATCGCGTTGTGGCACGAGACGCGCTTAAGCTGGCGCGGGCCATCATGCGGGCGCCGCCTTTCGATCGCTTTCGCGGCGAAGAGACGTGGCCCGGCCCCGGCGTTCAATCCGATCAGGACATCGATGACTGGCTGCGAGGCCACCTCGATACGGCGTACCATCCCACGAGCACCTGCCGCATGGGCGATCCAAATGACGCCATGGCAGTGGTCGATCCGGCTTGCCGGGTCATCGGCGTCGAGAGGTTGCGGGTCGTCGACGCTTCGATCATGCCTGACATCGTGAATGCCAATCCGCATGCTGCAACGGTTATGATAGCGGAGAAGGCCGCCGACCTCATCCTCGACGTGGCACAACCTGACAGTACAGTGAGCCCCCATCGCCATGACTATGACTGAGCTTGCCGCTCCCAGTATCACTGCCAAAGCAGCCGCCGACCAAGAGCCCACCTTGGCGGAGTTCGGCGGCGCTGACAGCAGTTGGTTGGCGCGCCTGGCCGATGCCGCGAGCACCGGCTCGACCATGTGGCGGGTCGAGGCAGGGGCGCTCGTCTTTGGCCCGGTCTGGGCGGCGTCGAGGGGTTTGTGGACGATGTTCTGGTTCGGACTTGCTGCCGAAAGCATCCTCGTCACCCTGCTGGTTCGGGCAGTGCTGGCACAGCCCGACGAGTCCGGCGCCGTGCCATCGATCGCGCTGCCAGCTGCCTTGTTCGCCGCCGTCCGTGTCGCCGAGAGCCTGTTGGTGACGCCAGCCCTGCAGCGGGCCTATGAGCTATGGCGGCATGCCAATGGTGCGCATGCCCGGATCGTTCCCTGGCGGCTGGCCTTTGGCATTGCCACCACAGCACTGTTCATGATTGTCGGCATCCTCGCTTATGGGCTGCCGGCGCCCGTTGCGGCGTTGCGCGTCTTCCCTTGGTCATCGCCAATTCGTGTCGGCGCCGAAGGCATGATCGAGGCCTGGAAGACGTGGATGGTCACCACCTTCGCCGCCTTCTTCACGGCCGTGACCGTCGGTGTGCGCGAAACACTGGACCTCGTGGAATTGGTCTTCGTCGGCACGCCCTGGCCGATCATGGGCTTTACCATTATTGCACTGGTGTGGTGGACCTCAGGTCTAAGGGCCTCGGTCATTGCCGCGCTCGGTCTGCTCTATCTCGGCGTGTTCGGCTATTGGGAGAAGAGCATGAGCACCGTCGCGCTGGTTGGCGCCTCGACCCTCATCTGCATTTTGATCGGGCTGCCGCTCGGTATTCTCTGCGCCAAGAGTCCGCGTGCCTTTGCAATCGCGCGGCCGATCCTGGACGTGATGCAGACCATGCCGAGTTTCGTCTATCTGATCCCCGCCGTTGCCTTCTTCTCCATCGGTAAGCCGCCTGGCGTGCTGGCGACGGTCATCTTTGCGTTGCCGCCGATGGTGCGCCTGACGGCACTCGGCATCCAGCAAGTCCCCGAGCACATCAAAGAGGGGGCGTTGGCATTCGGTGTCGATCGCTGGCAGCTGCTGCGCAAAGTGGAGCTGCCGTTGGCGCTGCCCTCCATCACGGCCGGCATCAACCAGACAATCATGATGTGCCTGTCCATGGTCATCGTCACGGCGATGATCGGTGCCGGCGGCCTCGGCCTCGACATCATGACATCACTGCGTCAGCTGAAGATCGGCGAGGGCTTCCTGGCTGGCACAGCCATCGTGATCTGTGCCATGAT
>JANNSA010000310.1:0-13950 GCA_031402115.1 Hyphomicrobiaceae bacterium
TGCCCACGGGCGGGGGAAGGTCGGCCAGCGCCGCCTCCGGCCGTATGGTCAGGTATGCGAAAGGCGCCTTCGCCGTATCGCACCAGAGGCTGGCGCCCACGGCCGTTTCGGTGCGATACTGCCTGAAGAAGGCCTTTCGCACCCTACACAGTAGCAACTCAGTTTGCGGCAGCGTAGGGTGCGTAAGGCGTCTTCGCCGTATCGCGCCAGAGGCTGGCGCGCACGGCCGTTCGTGGTGCGATACGGCCCGTTCGTGGTGCGATACGGCCTGATGAAGGCCTTTCGCACCCGACGCGTTCGCAACCCAGTTTGCCGATGAATGCGCAGCGATTGTTGTTCGAAGTGCCCGAAGCCAGCGCGCCTTCCGTCGTTGCCGCTTGCGACGCCGGGCTTGTTCAGCCCTCTCACCGAAACATCGAGTTCAACCGCCGTCGATCTGCAGGCCCATGATGGCGATTGCCTGCTGATAGACAGTGGCGGCGTTCCAGCCTTCGATCGCGACGAAGTTCGGTTCGCCCGGTTGATAGCCTTGGCCCGCCACCCAGCCATGACCTTTGAGGAATTTGGCTGTCGAAGTCAGCGCGTCGGCCTTACTGTTGAGGTTGATAGCGCCGTCGCCGTCACCGTCGGCACCATACAGCAGGATGTTCTTCGGCAGGAACTGCGTCTGCCCAACTTCACCATGCATGGCGCCGACCGCCTTGCTGGTCAGCATGCCATGATCGACCAGTTGCAAGGCGGCGATCAGGTGATCCTTGAAATAGTCCGGACGCCGGCAGTCATAGGCCAGCGTCGCGACGGCGGAGATTGTGTTCTGCTTGCCGACGGACGCGCCAAAAGCCGATTCCATGCCCCAGATCGCGACCAGCGGGCCGGGCGGCACGCCGTACCGCTTTTCAATGCCTCCCAGCAACGCCGCGTTGGCTGCCTTCAGCTTCTTGCCACGCGCCACAATCGTCGCGGAACCGCGTTTCTTCATGAAATCGTCGAGCGACAGCTTGAAGCTCTTTTGGCCGCGATCGGCGCGGATCGTTGCCGTCGCGTAGGTGGTCGCCTGCAAGGCCGCCATGCCATCGGCACCTACCTGCGCTGCCGCTTCCCCGGCAAACGCAGCCTTCCAGGCTCCGAACCCTGCGGCGGTTTCACCACAATCAGCGGCGCTGGCGGTAGGGATGACCAAGGCAAGCAGCGTCAGAGCGCCCAGCGTCCTGAAGATAGTCCGTAGGGTGCCGAGGCGCATGAAAGCTCCCATTGACCAGAGCAGTTGCTGGGACCGAAGCAGGTGCTGGACTCGACGCGGACCCGACGCCGTCAGCTTCTCTACGCTTAACAAGCATTCGAGGGCAACACGATGACTGCAGCTAGGCCATTTGTGTCGGAAGCCGTGTCGTGGGCCCTGATATCCCAGCTCCACCGACCGGCTGGAGGCGACACGTCGCGCTGTCGGTGCTTGGCTTGGGACATCGGAGCCGACGCGGGAGGCCACGAGCGGCACCCGTTCAAATCTTCTGGCCTTCAATCTCGCGCTCGAGTTCCTCAACGCCTTTGCGCGCGTCGTCCGAATACGGATGCACTTTCAGGAACTTACGGAAGTTATCCAGTGCCATTTGCTTGCGGCCGAGTTCCTTCAGCGTGACGGCCGCGCCTTGCAGCGCCTTGAAATGATTGGGATCGATCGCCAGCGCCCGGTTCAGATCAGCCATGGCTTCGAGATAGCGCTGATCGGCAAAATAGACGGCGGCACGTCGGTTCCAGGCCTCCGCATGGCGCGGCGCCATCTTCAGGCTGCGGCCGAGCAGCGTCAACGCTAAGTCTTTGTCTTCGGCCAGCATCGCCAGATTGGCGCGTGCCAACAACAGATCGACGGTGTCGCTGCCCGAGATCGCCCACAGCCGCTCAATCGCCTGCGCCAGCGCGTTGGCGTTCTCGGCATTCCGGGCGATCGCCAACTGGGCGTAGAGTTCCTGGATGATGCGCGTTTGCTCGCCGACGTCCGGTTCACCAGCGCCGGTTCGTTGGCGTGGCGCGTCCGGGGCGGCAGGTGCCTGAGCTTCGGGGAGCCCGGGTGGCTGTTCAAGTGGACCAGCGGCACGGCCGAGGCCGGTTGAGCTAAGCAACACGGCAAAAGCCGCAGCCAATGCTGCGACCCATCCCACTGTCAGGCGGCGTAGTGCGAGGCGACTCGAAATCATCATCCGGCTCCGCGCTAACCACTTCAGCTGACAAACGTAAGGGCACTTCGAACAATAATCGCTGCGAACTCATCGGCCAAATGGGTTGTGAATGTGTAGGGTGCGAAAGGCCTTCTTCCGGCCGTATCGCACCGAAACGGGCCGCAGCGCCAGCCTATGGTGCGATACGGCGAAGACGCCTTTCGCACCCTACGACGCCGCGCAGTCGCACTCGAAGTGGTTCAATTGTTGTGCTGACTGTCCTAACGCGCGCCAACCAGCGGTCAAGCGCGCGTATCAACGGATGGGAATTTATCGCGACCGCGCCGTCAGTCGAATTCAGCCCTGGCGCGCTTTATAGCGGCGCATCGTCTTGTTGATGATGTAAACGCGGCCACGACGGCGCACCATCTGGTTGTCGCGGTGACGGCCAATCAGCGACTTGAGTGAGTTACGAATCTTCATGATCGACTTCCAGACATGCGTTTAATTGAGTAGCGGACACGACCGGGGTTAGGCCTGCTGCCGCTATGATGGTTTGTTAGCTGCTTGCGTCTGATGTCAGTGTTTGTGGACGCTGGTCAAGCCAATTCTGCCGATGCCGATGAGGTGAGTGGATGATTACCTTGGTGGGCGGTACAGGGATCGAACCTGTGACCCCTACCATGTCATGGTAGTGCTCTACCGCTGAGCTAACCGCCCTCGCCTGCCAGCCATCAAGGCCCGCAAGGCAATCGAACGCGTAATTAGCGGATCGCGATGACGGTGTCCAGTGGCTCGCGACGCCAAGGGCCGGCACGCTCGCTGTCAAGCCGCCAACAGGCGATCGACCTCGCGTACCAGGTCCTTCAGGTGGAACGGCTTTGATAGTACCTTGGCATCCTTCGGCGCTGCCTCGTCGGTGTTCAGTGTGACCGCCGCAAACCCGGTGATGAACATGATCTTGATGTCCGGATCGAGTTCGGTTGCGCGCCGCGCCAGCTCGATGCCGTCCATCTCGGGCATAACGATGTCGGTGAGCAGCAGCGTGAACGGTTCTTGCCTGAGCTTTTCGAAGGCCAGCGCGCCGTTGGCATAGGCGGTCACCAGGTAACCAGCCCGGTTCAACGCGCCCTCCAGGAAGTGGCGCATTGAGTCGTCGTCTTCAGCCAACAGGATGCGTTGCATGGCAGTCCGATCCAAGGCGTTCGCGTCATTTTGACTGTTGATGTAGGCAAGATTGTTGCCAGGCTTAGTTGGCAACCTGCCATCGCAAATACGGTGCGATTGAACCGGCCGTCACGCCATTTGCTGATCTCGTGGTAAACACTTCGTTAACGGCCGCGACGTGGATTTTTGCGATGTGACGCTTGCTTCGGTGTCCACAGAACAGATTGCGGCGCCCAATGGACACTTTGCCATCAGCTTGGCACAGTGGATAGCTAAGCATGAGCGTATAGCGGCATGGTGGGGCGGGCGCTTTGGACTAGCGGATTTCGGGCGGGCGACGAGAACACGATGGGCGTAGACACCACGGATCGCGAATGGCCGGAATCGGCCGAAGCCATGGTCGTGCATCGGCCAACCGGTGGTTTGGTGCCGCTGGTGCTGAGTTCGCCGCACTCCGGACGGCACTATCCGACACGCTTCCTGCAGGCATCCCGGCTTGAACTGGCCAGTTTGCGACGGTCGGAGGATTGCTTCGTCGAGGAACTTTTCGTCGATGCTGTTGGCTTGGGTGCGCCGCTGCTGGCTGCCCGTTTCCCCAGGGCCTATATCGACGTCAACCGCGAACCCTTCGAACTTGATCCGGAACTGTTTTCCGACGCACTGCCTGATTACGCCAATACGCGCTCATTGCGGGTTGCTGGCGGCCTTGGCACAATTGCGCGGGTCGTCGCCGATGGCGAGGAAATCTATCACTCGCCGATGCGGACGATGGAAGCCCTGCAACGCATCCAGCAATTGTACCGGCCCTATCATCAAACCTTGTCGACGCTGCTGGAACAGGCGCGGCGGCACTTCGGCAGCGCCGTGCTGATCGACTGCCATTCGATGCCGTCGAACGGCTGCGGCACATCGAGCCGGCCCGATTTTGTGCTGGGCGACCGGTTTGGTACCTCATGTGATCCAGCGCTGACGCGGCGCGTCGCTGATGTGCTGAAGGAAATGGGCTACGACGTGGCACTCAACCGGCCCTATGCTGGCGGCTACATCACGGAGCACTACGGCCGGCCGTCGCTCGGTACGCATGCGTTGCAATTGGAGGTCAATCGGGCGCTGTATATGGATGAACAGGCGCTTAGACCGACGGTGGCGTTTGACCGGATGCGCCGCGATCTGCTCACCTTGTGCGATGCAGTGATCGTCTGGCTGCAGGGAATGCTGGCTCACGCTGCTGCTGCGGAATGATCGCACGTCATCGCTGGAGCGCATAGCTCGCTTTGGGTGCGCCGCAGCATTCATGACGCCGCGCAAAAAAAGGGGCCGATCGTGAGATCGGCCCTAAGTCTAGGGAGGAAACGCCCAAGAAGGGCTGCGAAATCGAAACGTCGTCTCGATCCCGCAACGCAAAATTAATCGCTGCAGTGCATCATTGCAAGCGCGAATGCCGATATTTTGCATTCTGATCTCGCCATCTGCCCTGCACTTTTGCATAGCTCATGGCCTTGCCTCGCAGCATTGAGGGTTTGAGCACCGGTTCGGCAGACATGAAAAAGGCCACCCAAGTGAAGGTGGCCGAGGTCTTGGGAGGAAACGCCCAGAAGGGCTCGCCGACAAGGGCTTGACGGCCGCTCATCGACACTCACACCATCGGTGATTCGGGTGCTTGCCGGCAACCTAACTCGTTGACCAACCGAGCCATCCATCGCCTACTGTGTCAAGCACGCACCAGTTTGTTGCGGCCTTGTAACAAGTCTTCTCCCCGTATCAGGCATAATGCCGCCGCCGCAGCTTCGCTGCTCCGCATGTCAGGATCCCGCTGATGCCCGCGCCAGATCGCAACAAGTCCGTCGATTCGGCTCCGCTGATTGGCGCGGCCCCCATGGCTGGTGCGACTTTGCCGCCGCTTGACCCGCAATCACCTGATTTCGCCGCCCTTTCCGCATTTGGCCAACGCCTGACCGCGATTGCTGCTGACGCCATCCGCCCCTACTTCCGCCAGCGGTTGGTCGTGGAAAACAAGAACGCGGAAAAGGGGCTGGCAGGTTTCGACCCGGTCACAGCCGCCGACAAGGCCGCCGAACAAGCGATCCGTGCCGCGATCGCCGGGGCCTATCCTGATCACGCGATCGAAGGCGAGGAATACGGCCTGACCGGCGTGAGCCCGTGGCGCTGGATCATCGATCCGATCGACGGCACGCGCGCCTTTATGATGGGCATGCTGAGCTGGGGCGTGCTGATCGGCCTGGTGCGCGACGACCGGCCGGTGTTCGGCATCATGGCGCAACCGCATACGGGCGAGCTGTTCTGGAACGATAATACGGCAGCCTGGATGCGCAACCCTGACGGCGACACCGTGTCACTGAAGACGCGCGCCTGCCCGGCGATCGACAACGCTGTGCTGGCCTGCACCGATCCTTCCATGTTTCGCGGTGCCGCCGACCGCGCCGCTTACGACCGCATCGCAGCAGAAGTCAAATTGGCGCGCTTTGGCGGCGACTGCTACGCCTACGCCATGCTCGCAGCTGGTTGTATCGACTTAGTAATCGAATCCAATCTGCAATCCTATGATGTCGCCGCGCTGATTCCGATTGTCGAGAAGGCGGGTGGTGTCATGACCACCTGGGATGGCGGCCCGGCGCTCGCCGGTGGCCGCATCCTGGCAGCTGGCGACGCCCGCCTGCACGCCGCCGCGATGACGATGCTGGCGATGTAGGTGCGAAAGGCCTCTTGGCCGTATCGCACCATTTGCGGGAAGTGTTGAAGATTTGGACGGCAGGGGCCCTCGGCTGGATTCCTGCCGGTCGCGGAGCTCCCTACGGGTGCGCTCCGGCCAAGCCGACTTTCGCACCCGATCTCACTGCTCCAGTTGTAGCTGCTCAATACAGCCCGCCAATACGGCATAACTGCCGGGACCCGAGAACGTCGCGGTACGGTGGCACAGATTGACAATATCGTCGCCGACTGCCGCCCATAATGGCGTGAGTTTGACCCGGGCTTGCTTCTCCAGTGCGTTGCAGCCGTTCCAGGTGGCGCCAGAATAGGTCATGCCGATAACGCCGACGGCGCGGCAATAGCGGGCACTGTCATAATCCGGCAGATCAAACGTCGCCGTGTGCGCGGCCTCTGTGCTGAGCCAGGCGGTACCAAACGCTGACGCCAGCACGATCGCCACCCGTAGTCCCTTGCGCACGTCAAACCCTCCGGCCACCAAACGAGTGCCAATTCAGAGCCTAACCCTTGTACCGGGCAGCCTGTTGCTGCGGGCTTAACGGCAGCCTGACAATTTGAGGCAGCAGATTTGACGGCTCGACAAACTCCCGTAGCTTCGGCTATGGCTATGCGCCTTCGAAGATCGCACGAACCCGCCGCTGTCCGGGTCGCCGGACATTTGCGCGTGTGGGCTCCTCTGCGTTTGTCAGCGGATATCGCCACCATGAACATGATTCAGCAGCTCGAGGCCGAGCAGGTCAAGAAGCTCGTTTCCAAGCGCCCCGTTCCCGAATTTGAGCCGGGCGACACGCTCCGGGTCAACGTCCGCATCCCGGAAGAAGCCCCCGACCCGAAGGACAAGAAAGCTGCGGCCAAAAAAACCGACGCCAAGGCCAAGGGCTTCCGCGTTCAGGCCTATGAAGGCTTGTGCATTGGCCGTTCTGGCAGCGGCCTGAACGAGAACTTCACGGTCCGCAAGATCAGCTACGGCGAAGGCGTCGAGCGTACCTTCCCGCTGTATACACCGATGATCGACTCGATCGAAGTGGTGCGCCGTGGCGAAGTCCGCCGCGCTAAGCTGTATTACTTGCGCAATCTGCGCGGTAAGGCAGCGCGCATTGTCGAACGTACGGACGTGCGCGGCAAGCGGCTGGCGGCAGTCGACAACTGGAAGGGCTTTAAGAAGCCCAAGGGCGATGCCGATGACTTGATGCAGATCAAGGGCATCAGCCTGGAGTTGAAGGCGCGTCTGGCCAAGCTCGGCGTCACCAAGTTCGAACAGATCGCCAATTTCTCCGACGACGAGATGCTGCGCGTTGACGAGTCGCTCAATCTCGACGGCCGCATGGAAAGCGATGACTGGATGGGCCAGGCCCGCCTGCTGGTCACCGAGGCCACTGTGCACGAAACAGCGGTCGACCCGATTCCGGCCCCCACCACCTGAGCTAAGGTCAGTCAGCACAGCCCGTGCATCACTGCGAGTGCGGTTGTGCGGCGGCGTAGGGTGCGAAATGCCCTTGGCGGGGAGAAACCCGTCGGGCGGAAACGGCCGCCGGCCGGATTCCGCCTGCCCCAGCACAACGGCTCGGGAGACGACGCCCGAGTTACGGTTGCGGGTTGTTCAGTTTCTGCTGCAGGCGCTCTTGCAGGCGGCGCAGTACCCTTGGGATCGCGGGTGGCAGACCGCGCGGCGGCGTCCGGTAAGTTGGCTCCGAGGCGGTCGCGTCGCTGGCGCGGCACAGCTCGATCCAGGTCGGGATTTCGGCTTTCTCGTAGATCGAGCGGCCGGTCAGCGATGGTGCGATGTTGTCGAGGTCTTTCTGCCGGGCCGTCACCGCGTACATGATCTGGCATGACGAGCAATTGTTCTCGTTCAACACCTGCGCCATCCACGGCCAGGTCTCGCGCAATTCCGGCCGGGCGGCGCGGCAGCGCTCGGCAAAGCCCGAGTGTGCCGACACCAGCTTGCCGGTGACGCTCGACACCTGCCAACCAACAGTCAGCGCGAAGTCCGTGAAGTTCAGCCGGAACATACGTGCGTCGCCATCTAGGCCGGCATAGGTACGGCGGTCCTGACGGTCCGTGAAGCATGCCGGGCACAGGCTCTGAAACGCCCGCGACATGGACACCACGCCGCGCTCCCAGCGGGTGTTGAGCATCGTCTCGAGCGGCGAGAACAGCTCATCGAAGCCGGAGCGCTTGGTGCGTTGCTCGCGCAGGCGCACAATGTTCGGCGTCTGCGTCGGCTCCTGCAGCACATCGTCAACGGTCAGTGCGATCACCTTGACGCTGACCGCCATGTCCAGCTTGCCAATGTCGCGCAGCCGCTCGGTGTATTCATCGAGCAGCGTCACGAGGTCTTGGCCCGTGTCGATGCCCGACGACTCGAAATAGCCGCCATCGACGAAGCGGTATTGCTCGATATTGCCGCGCCGCCATGAGGCCGGCGGCAGAATCCAGGGGAAGCGGGCGCTGATGCCGACGGCAGTGCTCAAGGGGATGTCAGCCTTGATCATCGAGTTCAGAGTCGGCAGTGACGTTTGTTGCTGGTGGAAGCGGAACGGCGCCACGACGACGCGCCCGCCAGTTGCCACTTGCGTCGTGTTGAGGATCAGCGCCGGCACCACGCCATCGGGCTTCCACTGCTTGTAAAAGCTCTCGGCGAAAGCGTTGCCGCTGCTCTCGGGCACCGTTTGCGACCAGGCCCGCTCGAAGCTCGCCTCCAGTGCCCGCGCCCGATCAAATTGCGGGATCGGATAGGGAATCAGCCGCTGTACGAAATCCGGGAAGAAGCCGGCCGCCGTCAGTGGTGAAACGTAGTCGCGGTCGAGCATGGTGGTGGTGCGCTGTTCGAACCAACCGGGTTCGCTGGCGCCGAATTTACAGGTCGGCACCGCCGTCGGTGTCGGCTTTTCGTTGACCAAAGATGTGAACACCGCTCCGCCCAGGCTGCCACCCGAGACGCCGCTGATCGCGAAGACGTGCTGAGCAAAGCCGGGGCAGCGATCCTGCAGCCGCGCCAAAGTCAGCGCTACGTGCTGCGCGGCATAGAGGCCGCCCCCCTGTGCCGCCACGACGTAAACCGGGTACTCCTCACCGCGCGCCTTGAAGTATTCCTTGTCCGGCCGGCTATCGAGCCATTGCTGGAAGCCGGTGTAGGAACTTGGCAGCGGCAGGAAGGCGTCCTTCTTCAGCGAACGGATCTCGTGGTTGTCGTTGAGGTCGAACGCCGTCGACAACAGCGCGCCGACGACAATCAGCGACAACGCTGGAAAATGCGTGCGGTCGTAAATGTTAGTCAGCACGCACAGGAAGAACGTGAAGCACAGCAGGAACAGGTTGAAGATGGTGAAAGCGCCGAGCGACGTCGCCAGCGCCCCGTACTCGCGCGCATCACCGACAAACAGCGCCGAGAACGCGATCACCAGGCCAAACGCCACCAGATAGAACAGGATGCGCGTATAGGGCCCGAACAGCATCGGGCTCGGCGTCTCATACTTCCAGTGCTTGCCGTAAGAGCGCAGGAAGGTCAGCAGGATCAGCAGCAACCCGAGGCCAACGCAGAGGCCGCCAGCCCAGAACAGCAGGCTGCGCGCCGCCTCGAACTCAACGCCGGCCGACTTGATGACATCCAGCGTGCCGGGCATCTGCGCATCGATCCACTCCGGCACTTCCAGGGGCTGGAACCGACGGGCAGCGGCAACCAGGCCCAGCGCCGCGCCGAATAGCGGCAGGGCGCCAATCAGCCGCGGCAGCCAGCGCAGCAGCATGCCCGTGACGGAGTGCACGGCGAGCTGTTCCTGCTGCCAGCGCAAAGTCAGCAGGCGGCCAAGATACCAGATGGCAATGCAGGCGATCGTCAGGGTGACGAAGGCGAGCGTAATCTGCGGCGCGAATTCCGCCCTATCGAGCGCCAGCGCCCGGTAAATCTCCAGCGTCTGGTCTGGATAGGACAGGAACACAAATCCCGTCAGCGCCGCAATCAACGGCGCTCTGAGCACGTAGATGGGGGTGACAAACTGCGTGACGAACGCCGCGATCCGATTGAGATAATGCACCGCGACTACTCCCCCACTTGTCCAGCTTTGCCCACCATGACACGGGGCGTCCGGTTGCCGCCCGTCATCGCGTCGCGATCTGCAAAACGGCCGAACCACAATACCGGCCCGCCCAGCGAACCGGCCTGCTCGTACAACCTACCCCAAGGCTCCGGCATATAGCCATAGGGCCGACGGCGTCACAATGACCTGCGCACAACGCCACCCGCCAATGCGCACGCTTACCCAGTAACGGCGTTGTTCCACACCACCGACATGTGATTGCGATGACAGGTTGCGGCGACGCTAGGTAGTTGCTGGCCCGGTCTGCTAGGGAAATCGCAGCAAACTCATCCTTCACGCGAGCGAGACCATCACGATGCCCGTTTCCGCCTTGATGAACGTGATGACCGCCGCGGCGCGCAAGGCCGGCAAGGGACTGGCGCGCGACTTCGGCGAGGTCGAGCAGCTCCAGGTGTCCGTCAAGGGGCCCGGCAATTTTGTTTCGGCGGCCGACACGCGCGCCGAGAAGGTACTGTTCGAGGAACTCAGCAGGGCGCGCGAGGGCTATGGCTTCCTGATGGAAGAGAGCGGCACGGTGGAAGGCGCAGACAAGACGCATCGCTGGATCATCGATCCGCTCGATGGCACCACTAATTTCCTGCACGGCATCCCCAATTTCTGCATTTCCATTGGCTTGGAGCGTGAGGGCGAGATGGTCGCCGGGTTGGTGTTCAACCCGATCAGCAACGATCTGTTTCAGGCCGAGAAAGGCAAAGGCGCATTTCTCAACGATCGCCGCCTGCGGGTGTCGGCGCGCAAGCTGCTGGGCGATTGCGTGATCGGAACGGGAATGCCGATCTCCGACCCGAAGCGCCATGCGCGCTATCTTGCCGAGAACAACGTGCTGATGAACCAAGCGGTATCAATACGGCGCTTCGGAGCCGCGGCGCTGGACCTATGCTATGTCGCGGCCGGCCGCTTCGACGCCTTCTGGGAACGCGGTCTGCACCCGTGGGACCTCGCCGCCGGCATGTTGATGATCCGTGAGGCGGGTGGCTTTGTCACCGATCTGGATGGCGGCAACCAGATGTTCGAGACGCAAACGGTGATCGCCGGCAACGAATCGATCCACAAGCAATTGTTCGCGGTCCTGCAAAAGGTGCCGGCGGCCTGATGGCGCGCAATCTCAGGCGACGGAGCGTTTGCCAAATACCGGGTTGTTGCGCGGCGATGCGCGATCGGCGGCTGACAGATTGTCGGCGGTGCGGCGCAAACCGGCGAGCGAACGGGTGATCGCCAGTTCCACTTCGACGCGGGGGGTATCAACCGGACGGTGGGCTGGGCGCTCGGTGACGGGCCCATTGCCACGCTCCGACAACAGTTGGGAACCAGCTGTTTGACCAGAGTTGCTGCGGCCACTCGACTCCAGCGCCATGACATCCTGCGCCACACCGAGCAGGGCACGGCCGCTGTCCCGGACATGGCGGGCATATTCGCGGTATTTCGGGTGCCCCATCGGCCCGTAAACTTCCTGCGCCATCAGGTCGGAGAAGCCGATCACGGCGTTGAGCGGCGTGCGCAGGTCATGACCGATCAGGGCCAAGCGCTCATCGGTAACATGTGGCGGCAGGATGCGGCGGGTCTCCAGAGCGGTGATCTTGTCGCGCTGCTGGGCAATCTCACTGCGGGCGGCTTGCAGCGCCTCACGCAATTCGTCTTCGGCGCGCAACAGAGCCCCCGTCTGGCCGCCGGCGTAGTGAGCCGAATGCTGGATCGAACCCGCCGAAATGACTTCGGCATCCAACTGCTCCAGTAAGCGGCGCTGGCCCGATTGCAGCAAGCCGATGGTGACGCCACAGGCAGCAAGCATGGCCAAAAGCATTTGCTCCGGCACGCCGATGCGCCCGGCGGCATCGAGGTCACTGGCATACAACCAGAACGCCACATCGAGGCCGATCGCCATCACGGTGGCGGCAATCACCAGGCTGGCAATTAGGGTCAGCCCGGCATGGCCCGGCAACCAGTCAGCATCGCGGAAGCTGGAAATGCCATGCGGAGCCGCGTGGCCAGTGCTGGCGAAGAAACTGGCGAGCAGCGCCTGGAGACGCGGCAAAAGGGCGCTGGAGCGAAACAGATCATGCCAGTGGCCCTCGAACATGGTGATCCCTCGAAGCTAAGGCGCTCTGCCACTGGCCTACCTGCCCCCGCAAGATTCGCCAGTCCTGCTATAAAATATCTAACCGGATCATGTGTCTATGGAATTGAATTCGTATTTTAGGTCCGCTCATCGCTGAGACGTGCGCGAATCGGTGGAACTGCCTATGCAAGGCTAGGTGTGGCGGTTGGCTGGCGCGGCCGATGGAATGCCGGTCGCGTCGGGTGCATAGATCGGGAGAGCGACATGAAGGGCATTATCCTGGCCGGTGGTTCGGGCACGCGGCTGCACCCGATGACGCTGGCGGTTTCCAAGCAGCTGTTGCCCGTCTACGACAAGCCGATGATCTACTACCCGCTGTCGACCCTGATGCTCGGCGGCGTGCGTGACATCCTGATCATTTCGACGCCGCACGACATGCCGCACTTCCAGCGCTTGCTGGGTGATGGCGGCGATTGGGGCCTGCGGCTCAGTTATGCTGTGCAGCCGGAACCCAATGGGCTGGCACAGGCCTTCGTGATTGGCGCCGATTTCGTCGCTGGCGGCAATTCGGTGCTGATCCTGGGTGACAATCTCTATTATGGCCACACGCTGCCCGAAATGCTGCAGCGAGCCGGTGCACGCAGCACGGGCGCGACCGTGTTCGCCTATCATGTGCGCGATCCCGAACGGTACGGCGTTGTTGACTTTGATAAGTCGGGTCGCGCGCTGTCGATCGAGGAAAAACCGCGAGTGCCGAAATCCAATTGGGCCGTCACAGGGTTGTACTTTTATGACCGTGACGTGGTGGATATTGCTGCCGGCCTGAAGCCGTCAGCGCGCGGGGAATACGAGATTACCGATGTGAACCGGGCGTATCTTGAGCGGGGCACCTTGGCGGTGGAAACCATGGGCCGCGGCTTTGCCTGGCTTGATACGGGCACGCCCGAGAGCATGGTTGATGCCGCCGAGTTCGTCCGCGCTCTGGAAAACCGGCAGGGCCTGCGCATTGCCTGCCCTGAAGAAATTGCCTTCCGGCAATCCTGGATCGACGCGGAGGCTATGCGGCGCCTCGGCGTTCGGCTCGAAAAGAGCGATTACGGCCAGTATCTGCTGCGGTTGGCAGCCAGCGGCGCGTAAGGCAGCCCCCCCTTCGGCGTTAGCATAGAATTAAGTCGCGCAACGGACCGTCATCCGGACGAAGGCCGGGACGTGTCGAGGCAAGAGTTGGCGCCAGCCCCTAGCCGCAGCGCGAGAAACCGCAGGCGCGGCAGGTCCAGCAGCCTTCCTGCAGGATCAGCGCGGGCTGGTTGCAGCGCGGACAGAAGCGGCCACCGGCGGCTGGACCGGCCAGCGTATCAGCCGTGTAGGGAGGCACGCCGGCCGCTTGCATGACGGCTGCCGGCGCGGCTGTCTGGTCCGCCTGCGGGCGCGAAAACGCAGCGTCTGGCGCAGACGACTGCAACACCTCGCGCTGCTGCGCGAGCGGTTCGGCCGCAGCCAACTTGCCGGACTTTGCGCCCGTGCTATCGGCCGGATGCTGGGCAATGGCAACGCCTGCGGCCGGCTGCAGAAAGCCGGTCGCCAGCATATGGCTCTCAATCACTTCGCCGATCGCCGCCAGCAGGCTCGGTACGTAGCGCCCAGCCATCCAATGGCCGCCGCGCGGATCGAACACTGCCTTCAGTTCCTCGACAACGAAGCCGACATCGCCGCCGCGCCGGAATACGGCACTGATCATGCGCGTCAG
>JANNSA010000311.1:0-3316 GCA_031402115.1 Hyphomicrobiaceae bacterium
TACCGCCCATGACACCGGCAATCGCAACCGAATTCTGGATACCACAGGCTGCAATCGCACCCATAACAAGAACGACTGCCGTTATGACGATACCCGTCGGCAGATCAACGAACTCGCGGATGTAGCCCGCGCTGCCCTTAGAAATAGCGGCGGCCGAGATGACCCCCACAGCAATCACCATCAACCCTATGATGAGCGCCAACCGCTCGGAGCCAAATCCGGTCCGGACATATGCGGCCTCACCGGCACTGACCGGCAAACGCGACGCAAATTCGGCGAAGGACGCTGCTGTTGGGGCCATGATGAGCCCTGCCAGCAGGAAGGCTAGAGGCGCATGCATGCCCGCGCGTCCTGCTGTCGCTCCGATCAGTACATAGATGCCGGCCCCGATCGTTACCCCAAGGCCGAACAGGACGGCGAGCGGCAGATTTAGGGACCGTTTCAGCGCGGGCGAGGCGCCAGGAGGCACCATCTCAAGCCTTGCCATCGCTTAGCAACCTTTCAAAACTATGGCGAGCGCGTCGTGCGGCTGAATGACTCGCGATGTTTCCGATGATCGCGGTCTCACTGGACGATGTGAGGTTGTAAAACAAGCGAGAGAGACAGGTTCTCCGGACTTCGCGTCGATGCAGGACAACTTCGTTGGGAAAGCTACCGGCGTCGCAAGCGGTTGGCGTCAGTGCGAAAACAGTACCGGCATTTTAAGATCGCGCAGAATTCCGGTTGTGGCCCCGCCCATCACAAAATCGCGCATCCGGGAGTGGCCGAAGGCACCCATCACCAACATGTCGGCACCGATTTCAAGCGCATGTTCCTGCAGCGCGCGCGCGCGATGGGCCGACCCTGGGACTCAACCAGTGCCACCCTCGAATTGATACTGTGCCGATTGAAGTATTCGACCAGTTTCTGGCCGGGATTTTCCTCTGGAAGCGTTTTTTCATCAGTCACAACAGCAATCGTCAAAGTTTTTGCAAGACGAATAAATTCGCGCGCATCGGCAACAGCACGCGTCGCGACGCGGCTGCCATCCCATGCGATCATGACATTTTGATACTGCGATGGATCTGAATCTTCCGGAACCAGAAGGGTTGGTCTGCCTGAACCAAAAACTGCAGCCTCTGCGGTAGCTTGCGGTGTGGTATCGCTCTTCCCGATGCCAACCAGGACGAAATCGTGGTACCGGCCGAGGCTACTTACAATGTCGCCAGCGGCTGTTGGGAAGCATTCTGTGTGAGTGGTTCGCAACCGTGTGCCAAGAGGTCCCATTGCTGTTTCCATGGCTAATACAACCGCGGCTCCACGCTCCCGGCATTTTGCCTTCGCTCCGCCAATCAATGCTGGCACATCGATAAGTATATTGCCTAAGGGGCTTGAGAGGGGGGGGAAATCGGCATTGAGGACGACGGCATGAACTTCGGCATTCAGATGTCGCGCGATTGCCGCAGCGTGGAGGGCAATATTGTCTGTATTTCCGTCAGGATAAGTGTGAATCGGCACAAGAATTTGTAGTTTCATTGAGAAAACTCCGGGTCGAGGTTTTGCTACACTGCAGTGCGGGTTCTAAGTTGGCTAGAGCGGCAATCGCTAGCCAAGCACGTCGCGTCTGGGCGGCTTGACGTTCCGTCTGATCAACTCGTCGGCTGATTTCCCGAACAAGGTCGTAGTTGCAGGGTTGATGCTCTCTATCGCGCCCGAGCCGTCGATAGTCACCGACGGCGTTCACGGCCGTGTTCAAGATGGCTTCGAGCGTGGCGAGGCGAATGTCAGCTGATTCATGAGGACGATCGTCATGCCCCTCCGATCGCATAGGCGTTGCCCCCGACTCATAGAGCACGGTAAGGTGCCTAGGCGCAACAATCGCGCTGTTTGAAGCTACTTCAGCTATCGGGAAATGCTGACGTCGTTGCAGCCCCGTTGGTTTCCGGTCGCTCTTGGCCCCAAGCAGAATTGTGCTGCACTGTAAAAGTTCGGCAGGTGTTGAAGGTAATTCGACGATTGCGGGATGTCACGCCGACACTGTCGCTCCACCTGGCTCATATCCAAGCAGCAGTGGCACCGCATCACGCGCGAGACACAGCTTTTGACCAACGCACTCGGCAGTAGATACACCAGCCAATTCAGGAAAAACCTGCTCATGTGCGGCTGAGAAGCCGCTGCCGCGCCAGGTCCCGAACCGCCCCGTAAACATTCCCTCGCGGTAGTACGCCAACCGACTACCCAACAGCGGCCCCTGCAAGCCCAGCCCTTGCACCGATACCAGCGCCGTGTCGTCAGCCAAGTGTAAAATCTCATTGGGCTGCAACAACCGCCGCCCATGCTCGCCTTGGCCAGTGTTCTGGTGGTGCGACAGCACCGCATCGGCACCGCTGCTCACCCCGAACGATTGCGTGGCCACGGTTTGGTCGCCCAACCGCTTGGAGAGCATCTCCGCCGTGTCCAGATCGTTCACCGCGAACGCCACGTTGATTTGGCAGTTAGCGATCACCGACGCCCACCCGGCATTGGCCTTCTTCAACTGCGCCATGTCCTGATAAATGAACATTTTCTGGTGGTAGGCGCGGCCCTGGCCGATGGTGTCTTGGATTTCCTTGATCTCACCCAAGGTGGCCGCCTCATCCAGCACGAACAAGGGCCGCCGCTCAGGCACCTCCACCACCGCCATCGAGGCGTGGTTTGCCAACCCCACCATCACCCGCAGCCACGGCGCGTAGACTGCCATTTCTCCCAAGGGCACCTGCAAGAACAAACTAGCCGGTTCCGTCCCAAACAAATCCGTAAGCGCAAAATCACTGCGCGACGCCAACACCCCCGAGCGCCGCCCCAGCGAGAACATGCCAGTGCCCTTGACCATGCTGGAGAGGATGCTCAAGCCCTCACTGCTGGCACAACCACGGGCGAATTCCGCCCCGGTCTCCCGCACCACCTTCAACGGCGAGCGCAGCATTGCCTCGATCAGCTTCACGAACGAGGCCGGTGGCAGGCTCAGGTATTCATGCACCATGCCGAGGTTGCGCCGTGCTGGTTCGTCGGCAAAGCGATGCGCCACATGCAAAATCAACCCGGTGGCCCACTGCACCGACTTCACCCGCCAATGCGCTTCCGACGAGACCTCGTGCGGCATGATTAGCTCTGCCAACCGTGCCGCCTGCGCCACCTCATTGCCCGAACCCGATTCCACCGTGTCCATCGGGTTGAAGCAATGCGACGGCCCATTCTCGGCCATGCTCAGCAACCACACCGGCCCGAGTTTCAACCGGGTCTCGGCGGTCACCGCGAAGTTCTCACCCTTGGGGTCAATGCAGATCACTGAGCCGGG
>JANNSA010000312.1:0-5487 GCA_031402115.1 Hyphomicrobiaceae bacterium
CCCCCCTATCGCGTTGTATGCGCGGCTACAGTTTGCACGTGCGCTATTGTCCGTGCCCGTGGTGTTGGGACGCTAAGTGCTTGACCAACCCGACGACGGCAGCCCGCTCACACCCCAAGCGCGGCCGGGCGGCGGATCGCCTGGATGGTGGCGCCCAAGGCGGCCATACGCACGATGGCGCCGGCCAGGGGCTCGACGCAAACTTCCATGTGGTGGGCGTTGGCGTGCAGCAGGCGTTCCCTGTCGCGCATGATGCCGACATGGCCCTTCCAGAAGATCAAATCGCCACGCTGCAATTCATCGAATTTCTCGACATCGCGCGCCAGGCCGACCTCGGTCGCCTGCATGTAGCTGTCGCGTGGGCAGAAATGACCGGCCGCCATCATCGCCACCTGCACGAGGCCCGAGCAGTCGATACCCAGGCTGGTCTTGCCGCCCCAGAGGTAAGGCGTACCGATGAAGCGTTCAGCGACGCTGACGAAGTCGGCGGCGCGGTCGTTGCCCATGGAAGTTTGGCGCAGATGGATGAAACCACCCTCGTCGAGCTTGATGAACTTGCCGGCGCCCGTGCAACTCACCTGCGAACCAAAGCTGAAAGCTCTGATCGGCAGCGACTTGATGTCGGCCTCCTTGAACACAATGGCACGCAGAGCGCTGATCTTGTGCGTAATGTCCTGCGGCACCGGCCGCAAAGTATCGCTCGGCATGTAACCAACATAGCCGTCGCCACGTAACTGCACCCAACTCCAGCTCCGGGCGTCCTCATAGACGGTGACGCGTTCGCCGTAGAGCGCCTCGGTGTCAAGCGGCGCATCCGGCATGGGATTGCGGCGGAGTGGCGCGATCGGCACTTTCACCTGCCGCACCTCGCCCTGCACGTAGCGCGGCGCCCGGATGATATGGGCGAGCGAATCCGCCGCCAGATCCATGCGGTAGGGGTAGCGGCGCGGATCGAGCTGGCTCACGCGGTCACCTGCCGAAGCGCTTCCAATAGGGCGCGCGCGCCTTGTGCCTCGCCGCCCTCGGGTGCCCAGGGCCGTGGCTTGGGGTTCCAGCCGAAAATGTCGAAATGCACGTAGCGGCCAGCACCTTGCGCAAACCGCTTGAGGAACAGCGCCGCCGTGATCGAGCCGGCAAAGGGGCCGCTCGAGACGTGATTGACGTCGGCGATGCGGCTGGCCAGCAGGCCGTCATAGGGCATCCAAAACGGCATGCGCCACAGTGGGTCGCCGACACGGACGCCAGCGTTGGCGAGCTGGCCGGCAAAGGCATCGTCATCGCAATAGAACGGCGGCAAGTCGGGGCCGAGCGCGACGCGGGCCGCGCCAGTCAAGGTCGCCATAGTGATCAGCGTATCGGGCTTTTCCTCACAGGCGAGCGCCATGGCGTCGGCCAGCACCAGCCGGCCCTCGGCGTCCGTATTGCCGATTTCCACGGTCATGCCGGCGCGTGACGGCAGCACGTCGCCGGGCCGGAAGGCGTTGCCGCCGATGGCATTCTCGGCGATCGCCAGCAGCACGCGTAGGCGATACGGCAGCTTTGCCTGCATAATCATGCTGGCCAGGGCCATGACGGCAGCCGCGCCGCCCATGTCCTTCTTCATCAGCAGCATGCCGTCGGCGGTCTTGATGTCGAGGCCGCCGGTATCAAAACAAATGCCTTTGCCAACCAGGGTCAGCTTGGGATGGCCGGGATTACCCCAGCTGATGTCCACCAGACGCGGCGCTCGAGTACTAGCGCGGCCAACGGCGTGGATCATCGGGAAGCGCCCGGTTAACAGCGCATCGCCGACGACGGAGGTGCAGCTGGCGTCATGGCGTTCGGCCAAAGCGCGGGCGGCGGCTTCCAGTTCAGCGGGGCCGAGGTCGTTGGCCGGCGTGTTGATCAGGTCGCGGGCCAGCCACAGGGCGTTGGCCTGCGCCAGCACGGCATCGCGATCAACGCCTGCAGGCAATGCCAGCCGCCGCCGTTTGGCCTCGGGCTCGCGCCGGTAGCGGTCGAAGCGATAGGCGCCTAGTAGCCAGCTCAACGTCGCCAGCGTCATCTGATCCGCAGGCAAGGCGCTGGCGAATGCGTAGTCGCCGGGCGGCAAGGCGGTCGCCAGCGTGCCGGCTTGCAAGGCGGCGGGCCAGCTGCCGCCTTCCCCCAACACCGCCACGGCGCCAGCGACATCGCCCATTGTCCCCGGCAGCAGCGTGACGCCCGGCTTACGGCTGTCAAAGCCGATGGCGTCCAGCCAGCGATCGTGCCCCGCTGGCAGACCATCGGGCAGGCCGGCTCCGGCCACCAGCCATACTGGCTTGCAATTCGCTGCGTCAGCAGGCAACAGCCAGTCGCCGGCCTGCGATTGCCAGAGCCGGCCTGCGACTCCCGATCCCTGTTCGTCTCTTGTCATTCCCGCCGTCCAGTTGATTCGCTGTATCTATGCCCGACTGGTGAGCAAGTACAAACAAACGAGGCTATCATGAGCAAGTCATCACCTGGAAACGACTACGCCTTGGTGATCGGCACCCGCCAGGGCTCGTCCTGGAGCCTGCGGCCCTGGCTGCTGATGAAACATCTCGGCATTCCCTTCGCGGAAGTCTTCGTGCAACTGCGCACGCCCGAAACCAAAGCCAATCTTGCCGAGCATTCGCCAACCGGGCAGGTGCCGGTGCTCAAAACCGGCGGCATGACGATCTGGGACAGCATGGCGATCGCCGAATTCCTGCATGAGCGGCACCCAGACAAGCAGGTCTGGCCCGCCGAGGTGATGCCCCGGGCAATCGCGCGCGCGGTGGCGGCGGAAATGCACTCCGGCTTCCGCGACTTGCGCTTTGGCTTGCCGATGGAGTTTATCCTGCGTGGCCTGAAGCCAGAAACGGCGCCCGGAGGTGAACGCGCTGTTGAGCGCGATATCACCCGCGTCATCCAGGTCTGGCGCGAATCTCGCGCCAAATACGGCCACGGCGGATCGTTCCTGTTCGGCCACTTCTCGGCCGCCGACGCCATGTACGCACCGGTGGTCTCGCGCTTCACCACTTACGCCACTGATCTCGCCGCGCACGGTGACGACGGCTCCGCCGCCGCCTATCGCGACATGATGATGGCCCTACCAGCAATGCGCGAATGGGACGCCGCAGCCCGCCAGGAACCCACCATGCCGCCTTATGTGGGGTGAAGCCGCGTGCAAGCAGGCTGGGCTGAGCCCTTCACGAAGCCCAGCACCCAGGCGTGGCGCTGGCGGTAAGATGCTGGGCTTCGCGAAGGGCTTAGCCCTACCTGCCCGCCAGCGCGCGCAGCATCCAGGCGTCCTTCTCTTGGGCGGCGATGAAGCCGGTCAGCAGGTCGGCGGTGACCACGTCGCGGGCTTCTTCGGCGGCCGCGATGGTTTTGCGGCAGTCGATGATCAGCGCCTCGCGGAGTGTCAGCAGGTCGGCCATCATGCCATGTGCGTCGAGATTGGCGCCGACAACCGTGCCTTGCGGAAAGCCATTGCCGCGCATGCCGGCCTTGGAACCGAGCGCCCGGACGCGTTCAGCGATCTCGTCGACGGCGGCGAACAGCGCCGTGTACTGCGCCTCAAGCAGCTTGTGCAGGCTCTCGAACAGCGGACCTTCAACGTTCCAATGATGCAAATGTGTGCGGATCAGCAGGCCATAGGTGCCATCGAGCACGTCATTGAGATGGCTGGCTACGGCATCACGCGCCGGCGCGCTAAGGCCGTTGTTGATGTCAGCGGACCACGCGGATGTCTGGTTAGCCTTGGCGATGGTGGCCATGGAGTTCTCCCGGAAAAATGCTGCAACCTGCAACATGGTCCCGGTGCCATCGCAGGACAAGGGCGGCCGCACCGCGCACATGCGCATGGCTGAAGCCGATCCGGGCTACAAATGGTGCCGCGGAAGGGACTCGAACCCCCGACCCCCGCATTACGAATGCGGTGCTCTACCAACTGAGCTACCGCGGCACTTGCTAAAGCCATAGCTGCGCCGCCTGCTCCTGGCAAGGTCAAGGATGCCACTGGCCGCTCACAGGATCTGATCTGCGCCATGCCATGCGGACCTGGATTATCCGGAAAACCTGGCATCGTCCTTGTTGTCCCCGCTGCCGCAATGGTTCAGTGACACGCGCGGTTTGCGGCAGCCGGGTACGGCTTGACAGTGTCCATCAGCTGCGTTTCACGGTGCGCCGATGCTGACCGTTCGCGTGGCTACAGCATTCTGCCCTCGCCGCCATCGGGGTCAGGCCAGAGTGACGCCTTTGCCGTTTACGACGGCTTGGTGCGGTCAACCGGGGTGAAGGCTCGCAACAGGCGGCCGAGCCCAGCTGGTTCAGCATGGCCGCCAGCCGGCGGATTATGCTGTGGCAGATCGTGGCGGCGGATTTCCACCACAGCTTCGTCGTCGAACAGGTCTTCGTGGATAATGCGGGCGGGCGCGATGGGCGCCGCGCGCAGCTCTTGCTTGAGTTCTGGTCGCGGCGGCGGCGTGGTGGCCGCACTGGCGCTGCCGCTGCGGCTTGCGGGCAGCGAGTTGCCGGCTTGGGCGCTCGCGGATGCACGGGCAAGCGCGCTGTTCGCCAGACCGTTGGCAGCGTTCCTGGTCGAAGCGGCGCTGCTGGGCGAGGCAATCGTCGCCGGCCTGGCCATGGCTGGCAGTGCCGGAATGGGCGTCGTGCGCGGCACGATGGTGACTTCGGCCCAATCGCCCGCTGCCCAATCGGCCGGCAGGTCGTCGGCCGCAGGTTTGGCCCTGGCCATGCGATCGGCTGCCTTTGCAGGCGTCCGGGCAATGGCGGCGGGCGCGGTTTCACGCCGCACTGAGTCGAGGCCGGCCGGCTTGCTATTGGCGGCTGCTGCGGCCGTCATCAGGGCGTGTGGCGAGGCTGGCGGCGGTGGCGCTGGCAGCTTGCGCGCTGGCGGGGTCGCTGTCTGCACCGCAGCCTGGGCGGCAAACTCTGGTCTGGGCGGGCTGGCAACCGGCCGCAGCGCGGTTGGCTCCGGTGCACGTTGCATGCTGGGTGGCACGGCGCCGATGATTGGGCTCATCGCCGAGGACGTGCCGCCCGGCAGGCCAATGCGGAAGAACGCCGGCGTGCCGTAGCGCGGCGACGGCGGCTCTGCCGTCAGCCGCCGGCCGGCATTGGCGTTGCCGGCATCGACGGCGCGGGCGTGCTGTGTCATGCGGCCCGCCGCCAGCATCGCTGCTTGCTCGATCCAGTTATGCCGCTGGATCATGACGTCGGCGCCCAGCGACAGCCGCATCGCCTGGATGTCTGACGCCCGCCATTGCGCGATCTGGGCATAGCGCGTGACGCCGAGCATGCGCAGCCGCGCCGCCAGTCCGGAATCGATGCCACGGATGCGCTCCAGCCGGTCGATTGTTCCGGTGGCGATTGTTTCGGTGGTGAGCGCCTGGATTGCAGGTGCGGCGTGGCGTATTTCAACGTCGGCAATGGCTGCCGCGCGCGGCAGTTCAGGCGGCGGTGGCATCGGCACCATGACCG